>NZ_JAGXJL010000001.1:0-196711 GCF_019091475.1 Streptomyces sp. GbtcB6
GCGGCTGCGGCTGCGGCTGCGGCTGCGGCTGCGCGGATCGTGGCGTCCGCCGTGCGCGTGTCCCGGCGCCGAGCCGTAGCCGCAGCCGCAGCCGAACCGTGCGTGAAGACACGGCCGGGTGCACTCCCGACCCGGCCATGGACATCGCACGCACGTTCGCCCGTAGTCCGGAATCAAAGCATCCGACACCGGCCCGACACCTATTGTTCCGTGTCCGTCAGGCGGACCACCTGCGCCGCAGGCACTGCGTGCCGGTTACGGTGGTTACACCATGAGCGATCCGCAGACCTCCGAGGTCCCCACTCTCCTCGTCAAGATTTTCGGCAAGGACAGGCCGGGCATCACGGCCGGCCTCTTCGACACTCTTGCCGCCTACATGGTCGACGTGGTCGACATCGAGCAGGTCGTCACGCGAGGCCGCCTGGTGCTGTGCGCGCTCGTGACCCAGCCCCCGGCGGGGCTGGAGGGCGACCTCCGGGCGACCGTGCACAGCTGGGCCGAGTCGATGAAGATGCAGGCGGAGATCATCTCCGGCCGCGGCGACAACCGCCCGCGCGGTCTCGGCCGCTCCCTGGTCACCGTCCTCGGCCACCCCCTGACCGCCGAGTCGACGGCCGCCATCGCCGCCCGGATCGCCAAGACCGGCGGCAACATCGACCGTATCTTCCGGCTCGCCAAGTACCCGGTGACAGCCGTCGAGTTCGCGGTGTCCGGCGTGGAGACCGAGCCGCTGCGCACCGCCCTGGCCTCCGACGCAGCCGAGCTCGGCGTGGACATCGCGGTCGTGGCGGCGGGTCTGCACCGGCGGGCCCAGCGGCTGGTCGTCATGGACGTGGACTCGACGCTCATCCAGGACGAGGTGATCGAGCTCTTCGCCGCGCACGCCGGCTGCGAGGACCAGGTCGCCGAGGTGACGGCGGCCGCGATGCGCGGCGAGCTGGACTTCGAGCAGTCGCTGCACGCGCGTGTGGCGCTGCTCAAGGGGCTGGACGAGTCGGTCGTGCAGAAGGTGCGCGCCCAGGTGCGGCTGACGCCGGGCGCACGGACCCTGATCCGTACGCTGAAGCGGCTCGGCTACCAAGTCGGCGTCGTCTCGGGCGGTTTCACCCAGGTCACCGATGATCTGAAGGAGCGGCTGGGGCTGGACTTCGCCCAGGCCAACACGCTGGAGATCGTCGACGGGAAGCTGACCGGCCGGGTGACCGGCGAGATCGTGGACCGGGCGGGCAAGGCTCGGCTGCTGCGCCGGTTCGCCGCCGAGGCGGGTGTGCCGCTGGTACAGACGGTGGCCATCGGTGACGGGGCCAACGACCTGGACATGCTGAACGCGGCCGGTCTCGGTGTCGCCTTCAACGCCAAGCCGGTGGTCCGCGAGGCCGCGCACACGGCGGTGAACTTCCCGTTCCTGGACACGGTCCTGTATCTGCTCGGCGTCACCCGCGAAGAGGTCGAGGCGGCGGACACCCACGACGAGAGCTGACCCGTCCGGCCGATCCGACCCGCCGAATCCGGACACGCCGATCCGGACCCGAGGGGCCCGGCACCGTTCTGCACGGTGCCGGGCCCCTCGACGTACCAGGTCAGTGGTGGTGCGGTGGTCTCACTCCGAAGGTTCCCAGTAGTCCGCGAGTGTGGCCACGCCGGGCTCCAGGGCCTTCCAGGAGCCCTCGTGCGTCATGACGGCGAAGGCGGCGGCGGGAAAGCCCCGGCGGTTCATCCGCTCGCGGGCGTCGGCCTCGGCGGTGCCGGCGAGGATCTCGGTCACACCGTGCACGCCGGGGTTGTGACCGATGAGGATCACGTTCTGTACGTCGTCGGGCACCTCGTTGAGCACGGCGATCAGCTCGCCCGGCGAGGCCTCGTACACCCGCTCCTCATAGACGGTTTTCGGCCGGTGCGCGAGCTCATGGACGGCGAGCTTCCAGGTCTCCCGGGTACGCAAGGAGGTGGAGCACAGGGCCAGGTCGAAGGTGATGCCGCTGTCCGCCAGCTTGCGTCCGGCGACGGCGGCCTCCATTCGGCCCCGGTCAGCGAGCGGTCGCTCGTGGTCGGTCACCTGTGGCCAGTCGGCTTTCGCATGGCGGAAGAGGACAATCCTGCGGGGTTCTGCGACGCTCATGGCACCCAGCTTCGCATGAAACAGGCCATCGGGCGCAGGGAGTTGACATGCGGCTTCGCCCTGTCCGGGGGTACGGCGGCTAGCGGGTGACGAGCTGCTGTACGCGCTCGAAGAGGTGGGTGACGGCAGGGTCGCCGGTGGCCGCGTGGGCGTCCGCCGGGTTCAGTATGAGAATCAGCAGGGCGACGAAGGCGAGCGCGGGAAGGGCGAGCGCCCACCAGGGGAGCCGGATGTCGACGCTGCCCGGGGTCGCCGGGTGGGGCCGGGTGTGCGTTAGGGCCGGCATGATCGCCTCCGCTGGTCTCCGAGATCCGTCGGCCGTCCTCGCGGCCACACCTCGAAATTACGGAATCCGCGGTCGCCAACCCATCCGGTGATCCACCCACTTGACCCTGACCCTCACCCCCTAGGGGATGGTGGGGCTAGCCCCACCATCGGCCGCGGGGGCGGTGGTCGGCGTGGTCAGGGGGACGCGAGGGTCGCGATGACGGCGATGACGATGAAGATGGCGAAGAACGAGCCGAAGACGATCAGCATCTTCTTCTGACCGTTCTGGGGGTTCGGGTCGAGCACTGGCATGGGGCCAGTCTGGCACCCCAGGAAGGGGACGGACCGGGCGGGGTGGCCGCGACACGGGTCGACGGGGCCGGCGAGGGCCGAGGGGGCCGGTGCGGCGTCGGGCGGCCCCGGCCGGCTCGACGTCACGCGGTCGCTGCCGCCTCGTCCTCCACCGTGCGGTCGCGGCCCGCCAGGACGCCTACCGCCATCTGCGGGATCATCAGGCCGATCATGAGGGCGATCGGCAGCCCCCAGCCGCCGCCGTGCTGGTAGAGCACGCCCACCAGCAGCGGGCCGGGGATGGAAATCAGGTATCCGGCGCTCTGGGCGAAGGCGGAGAGCTGGGCGACACCCGTGCCGGTCCTGGCCCGCATCCCGACCATGGTGAGGGCCAGCGGGAAGGCGCAGTTCGAGATGCCGAGCAGGACGGCCCAGGCCCAGGCGCCGCCGGCGGGCGCGAGGTACAGGCCGGTGTATCCGGCGAGGCCGCAGACGCCGAGCGCGATCACGATCGGGCCCTGGTGCGGCAGCCGGGTGGCCACGCGCGGGATGACGAAGGCCAGCGGTACACCCATCGCCATGGTGACGGCCAGCAGCAGCCCCGCCGTGCTCGCGGAGACGCCCGCGTCCCGGAAGATCTGCGCCATCCAGCCCATCGTGATGTAGGCGGCGGTGGCCTGGAGCCCGAAGAACACGGCGAGCGCCCAGGCGGTACGGCTGCGGGTGATCCGCAGGGCGGGCGGCTGCCGCTCCGCACGCACGCGTGCCTCGGTCTCTGCCTCGGGGACCGGTGCCGTTCCCCGGTCCCGTACCAGCGGAACCCACGGCAGCACCGCGGCCGCCGCGAGCCCGGCCCACACGGCCAGCCCGGTCTGCCAGCCGCCGCCCAGCGCGTCGGTCATGGGCACGGTCACCGCGGCGGCCACCGAGGTGCCGGCGGCGAGGGCCATCGAGTACAGGCCGGTCATGGAGCCGACCCGGTCGGGGAACCAGCGCTTGACGATGACCGGCATCAGCACGTTGCTGACCGCGATGCCCATGAGCGCGAGCGCGCTGCCGGCCAGGAACCCGGCCGTACTCCCGGCGTACGGCCGTATCAGCAGGCCGGCCGCGACGGCCACCATGCCGGCGCAGACCACGGCCACCGGGCCGAAGCGGCGGGCGAGACGGGGGGCCATGACGCCGAAGACGGCGAAGCAGAGCGGGGGCACGGAGGTGAGCAGCCCGGCCACGCTGCCGCTCATGCCGAGGCCGTCCCGGACCTCCTCCAGGAGCGCGCCCAGGCTGGTGATGGCGGGCCGGAGGTTGACCGCGGACAGCACGATGCCGATGACGACCAGCCGTGTCGTCCACGCGCGCGTGGCGGTCGCGGGGCTCCCTTCGGGTGCCGTCGTCCGTGCTGTCGTAGCGGTCGCGGTCTCGGTTTCCTTGCCTGCCATGAGGCCCATCATAGAATCATGGGATGATTGGTTGTCCATCCCCGGGCAGGCCCGATCGCTCCCGCCGGGCCCTCGCGTGCGAAGGTGTGTCATGCCTCTGAGCCATCCGCGCCGCTCGGCGCTGTCCGAGCAGGTCATCGCCGAGCTGCGGAACCAGATCACCTCGGGCGAGTGGCCGGTGGGCTCGCGCATCCCCACCGAGCCGGAGCTGGTCGAGCAGCTCGGGGTGGCCCGCAACACCGTCCGGGAGGCCGTCCGGGCGCTGGCGCACAACGGCCTGCTGGACATCCGCCAGGGCTCGGGGACGTACGTGGCGGCGACCAGTGAGCTGGCCGGTGTGATGCACCGCCGGTTCGCCGAGGCCGATCCCCGGCACATCGCCGAGCTGCGCTCCACCCTGGAGTCGTCGGCCGCCCGGCTGGCCGCGGTCCGTCGCACCGAGAAGGACCTCAGGCAGCTCGACGCCCTCCTGGCGCGCCGCGAGCAGGCCTGGCGGTCGGGGGACGCGGAGGCCTTCGTGACGGCGGACGCGACCCTGCACCTGGCCGTGGTGGCCGCCTCGCACAACGACGTGCTGACGGCGATGTACGCCGACCTGGGCGAGGTGCTGCGGGAGTGGCTGCGCGCGGACGTCGGCGCCGAGCTGACGCCGCAGTCGTACATGGACCACACCCGGCTGGTCGAGGCGATCCGCGCGGGCGACGCGGACGCGGCCGCGAAGGAGGCGGCGAGCTACCCGTTCCTGTGCCGTCCGGACCGGTTCAGCTCACCTTCTGGTGGCTGATCCACACCGCGCCGACGTCCTTCCAGCAGCGGCCGGAGAGCCGTACGGTCATCGCCGGGCCGGTGTCGACCGGGGAGCCGTCGGTGTCGATGTCCCACCACTGGGCGCACTCGATGTGCAGCCGGACCCGGTCGGTGTCGACATAGGGGTTGTGGCAGTAGACCACCACCTGGGAGCCGCGGACGGTGGTCCGGCAGGACGCGCCGAACAGCTGCGGGGCCGGCTTGTGCCCGCTGGGCACGCGCGCGTGGGACTCCGCGTCGTAGGGCAGCGTCAGCACGAGGGCGAGGGCCAGGGTCACCGGGGCCAGGCTGCGGGACAGGCGCACAAGGGGACCTCCTCGGCCGGGCTGGGGAGGGACATCGCGCGGTGAACGCTTGCTCCACGCGTAATCCAGGGTGCGCCGCCGGAGCGGCGACGGCCCGGCCGGTGGGCCGAACGGGTGAGGCCCGCACCCTTACGGGATGCGGGCCTCGGGAGTCCGTGCGGGTCAGGCGCCGATGGCGTGCAGACCGCCGTCCACGTGGATGATCTCGCCGGTGGTCTTCGGGAACCAGTCGCTCAGCAGGGCGACGATGCCCTTGCCGGCCGGCTCCGGGTCCTTGAGGTCCCACTCCAGCGGGGAGCGGTGGTCCCAGACGGCGGCCAGGTCGCTGAAGCCCGGGATGGACTTGGCGGCCATGGAGCCGATCGGGCCGGCCGAGATGAGGTTGCAGCGGATGTTCTGCTTGCCCAGGTCGCGCGCGATGTAGCGGCTGGTGGCCTCGAGGGCGGCCTTGGCCGGGCCCATCCAGTCGTACTGCGGCCAGGCGTACTGGGCGTCGAAGGTGAGGCCGACGACCGAGCCGCCGTTCTGCATCAGCGGCAGGCAGGCCATGGTCAGCGACTTCAGGGAGTACGCCGAGACGTGCATGGCGGTCGCGACGGACTCGAACGGCGTGTTGAGGAAGTTGCCGCCGAGCGCGTCCTGCGGGGCGAAGCCGATGGAATGGACGACGCCGTCGAGGCCGCCGAGCTCCTCGCCGACGAGGTCGGCAAGGCGGCCGAGGTGCTCGTCGTTGGTGACGTCGAGCTCGATGACCTTGGTGGGCTTCGGCAGCTTCTTGGCGATGCGCTCGGTCAGCGTGGGCCGCGGGAACGCGGTGAGGATGATCTCGGCACCCTGCTCCTGGGCCAGCTTGGCCGCGTGGAAGGCGATGGAGGACTCCATCAGCACACCCGTGATCAGGATGCGCTTGCCCTCGAGGATTCCACTCATGGTGATCAGTGACCCATTCCCAGTCCGCCGTCAACGGGGATGACGGCTCCAGTGATGTACGAGGCGTCGTCCGAGGCGAGGAACCGCACCGTCGCGGCGACCTCCTCGGGCTCCGCGTACCGGCCGAGCGGCACCTGCGACACGATGGTGGCGCGCTGCTCGTCGGTGAGCACCTTGGTCATGTCGGTGTCGACGAAGCCGGGCGCGACGACGTTGAAGGTGATGTTGCGCGAGCCCAGCTCACGGGCGAGGGAGCGCGCGAAGCCGACCAGGGCGGCCTTGGAGGCGGCGTAGTTGGCCTGGCCGGGGCCGCCGTAGAGGCCGACGACCGAGGAGATGAGGACGACGCGGCCCTTCTTGGCGCGCAGCATGCCGCGGTTGGCGCGCTTGACGACCCGGAAGGTGCCGGTGAGGTTGGTGTCGACGACCGAGGTGAAGTCCTCCTCGGACATCCGCATCAGAAGCGTGTCCTTGGTGATGCCGGCGTTGGCGATCAGGACCTCGACCGGGCCGTGCGCGTCCTCGATCTCCTTGTAGGCCTGCTCCACCTGCTCGGAGTCGGTGATGTCGCACTTGACCGCCAGGACGCCCAGTTCCTTGATGACGGCCGGCGGCTCACCGGAGCGGTACGTGATGGCAACCTTGTCGCCGTTGTCGGCGAAAGCGCGGGCGATGGCGAGGCCGATGCCCCGGTTGCCTCCAGTGACGAGAACCGAGCGGCTCAACGGATCACCCTTTCGTTCGGTCTGACCACCCGCCTGAACAGCTGGCACGACAGGCGGCTTCATCGAAAACCTATCGGTCCCGCCATCGCCGCGGGCAAGCGGGCACCGACAGTGGCTCGGGAGTGTCACTGTCGGATCCCTACAGAAAGGCCCGACGCCGGGCCGAAACCTGTGGTCCGCACGCCCGCGGGCGCGACATGATCGGACGGACAGGCCACGACAGCAGGGAGACCTCCGTGCCTCATTCCATCGACGAAGCCTTCACGGCGCTGCCGCTACGGGCCCTGGCCGACGCCGCGCTGGCACGCGCGCGTGCGCTGGGGGCCGAACACGCGGACTTCCGCTTCGAGCGGGTGCGCAGCGCGTCCTGGCGGCTCAGGGACGCCAAGCCCGCCGGATCGTCGGACACCACCGACCTGGGGTACGCGGTCCGGGTCGTGCACGGCGGTACCTGGGGCTTCGCGTCGGGGGTGGACCTGACCCTCGACGCAGCCGCCAAGGTCGCCTCGCAGGCGGTGGCGATGGCGAAGCTCTCGGCGCAGGTCATCAAGGCCGCCGGGTCCGACGAGCGGGTGGAGCTGGCCGACGAGCCGGTGCACGCGGAGAAGACGTGGATCTCGTCGTACGAGATCGATCCGTTCTCCGTGCCGGACGAGGAGAAGGCGGCGCTGCTCGCGGAGTGGAGCGCGCGGCTGCTGGCGGCGAACGGCGTCAACCACGTCGACGCCTCGCTGCTCACCGTGCACGAGAACAAGTTCTACGCGGACACGGCCGGGACCGTGACGACCCAGCAGCGGGTACGGCTGCATCCGCAGCTGACGGCGGTGTCGGTCGACGATTCCAGCGGTGAGTTCGACTCGATGCGGACCATCGCACCGCCGGTCGGCCGCGGCTGGGAGTACCTCACCGGCACCGGCTGGGACTGGGACACCGAGCTGGAGCAGATCCCGGAGCTGCTGGCCGAGAAGATGCGGGCGCCGAGCGTCGAGGCCGGTCTGTACGACCTGGTGGTCGATCCCTCCAACCTGTGGCTGACCATCCACGAGTCCATCGGCCACGCCACCGAGCTGGACCGCGCACTCGGCTACGAGGCCGCCTACGCCGGCACCTCCTTCGCCACCTTCGACCAGCTCGGCAAGCTCAAGTACGGCTCCGAGCTGATGAACGTCACCGGCGACCGCACCGCCGAGCACGGCCTCGCGACCATCGGCTACGACGACGAGGGCGTCGCGGGCCAGTCCTGGGACCTGGTGAAGGACGGCACGCTCGTCGGCTACCAGCTGGACCGCAGGATCGCGCGGCTGACCGGCTTCGACCGCTCCAACGGGTGCGCTTACGCCGACTCCCCCGGACACGTCCCCGTGCAGCGCATGGCCAACGTGTCCCTGCGGCCGGACCCGGCCGGGCTGGCGACGGAGGACCTGATCGGCGGGGTCGACCGCGGGATCTACGTGGTCGGCGACCGCTCCTGGTCCATCGACATGCAGAGGTACAACTTCCAGTTCACCGGACAGCGGTTCTTCAGGATCGAGAACGGCCGGATCACCGGGCAGCTGCGCGACGTCGCCTACCAGGCGACGACCACCGACTTCTGGGGCTCCATGGCGGCCGTCGGCGGCCCCCAGACGTACGTCCTCGGCGGCGCCTTCAACTGCGGCAAGGCCCAGCCGGGACAGGTCGCCGCCGTGTCGCACGGCTGCCCCTCGGCCCTCTTCAAGGGCGTCAACATCCTCAACACCACGCAGGAGGCCGGTCGATGAGCGTCAGTGCAGGGCTCGGCTGGGGGTCCGGGGGTTACCCCCCGGGAAAGCACAGTCTCAACACCACGCAGGAGGCCGGTCGATGAGCGCCCGTAGCAACAAGCCGCACGAGATCGTCGAGCGCGCTCTGGAACTGTCGCGGGCCGACGGCTGTGTGGTCATCGCCGACGAGCACTCCACCGCCAACCTGCGCTGGGCCGGCAACGCGCTCACCACGAACGGCGTCACGCGCGGCCGTTCGCTCACCGTCGTCGCGACGGTCGACGGCAAGGAGGGCACCGCCTCGGGCGTGGTGTCCCGGGCGGCCGTGACCGCGGACGACCTGGAGCCGCTGGTGCGGGCCGCAGAGGCCGCCGCGCGCGCTGCCGGGCCCGCCGAGGACGCCCAGCCGCTGGTCACCGGCGTACCCGAGGCTCCGGACTTCACGGACGCGCCCGCCGAGACCTCCTCCGCCGTGTTCGCCGACTTCGCCCCGGCGCTCGGCGAGGCCTTCGCACGCGCGCGTGCCGGTGGCCGCGAGCTGTACGGCTTCGCCAACCACGAGCTGGTGTCGACGTACCTGGGCACCTCGACCGGGCTGCGGCTGCGGCACGACCAGCCCACCGGCACGCTGGAGCTGAACGCCAAGTCACCGGACCGTACGCGCTCCGCCTGGGCCGGGCGGCCCACGCGGGACTTCAAGGACGTCGACCCCGGCGCGCTCGACGCCGAGCTCGCCGTACGGCTGGGCTGGGCCGAGCGGCGCGTGGACCTCCCGGCCGGCCGGTACGAGACGCTGCTGCCGCCGACCGCCGTCGCCGACCTGCTGATCTACCAGCTGTGGTCGGCGTCCGGGCGGGACGCGGCCGAGGGCCGGACGGTGTTCTCCAAGCCGGGCGGCGGCACCCGGGTCGGCGAGAAGCTGACCGACCTGCCGCTGACCCTGCGCAGCGACCCGAACGAGCCGGGTCTGGAGTCGGCACCGTTCGTCGTCGCGCACTCCTCCGGCGGGGACCAGTCGGTCTTCGACAACGGGCTGCCGGTCGCCCCCACCGAGTGGGTCGCGGGCGGCAAGCTGAAGCACCTGACGACCACCAGGCACAGCGCGGGCCTCACCGGGCTGCCGGTCGCCCCGGCCGGCGGCAACCTGATCCTCGACGGCGGCCAGGACCGCTCCCTGGAGGACATGGTCGCGTCGACCGAGCGCGGGCTGCTGCTGACCTGCCTCTGGTACATCCGCGAGGTCGACCCGGCGACGCTGCTGCTCACGGGCCTGACCCGGGACGGCGTCTACCTGGTGGAGAACGGCCAGGTCACCGGGCAGGTGAACAACTTCCGGTTCAACGAGTCGCCGGTGGACCTGCTGGGGCGGGCCGCCGAGGCCGGACGCACGGAAAAGACGCTGCCGAGGGAGTGGAGCGACTGGTTCACTAGGGCTGCGATGCCCGCGCTGCGCGTGCCCGACTTCAATATGAGCTCTGTCAGTCAGGGCGTATAACCTCGTAGCCGGTGGTCGCACGACCGCCCGAAGATCATCCAGAGATCTGCCGAAGATCGCTCAAGGAGATACGAGAACCGTGACGGACATCGTCGACGAGCTGAAGTGGCGGGGGCTGTTCGCCCTGTCCACTGACGAGGACGCTTTGCGCAAGGCGCTCGCGGACGGTCCCGTCACGTTCTATTGCGGTTTCGACCCGACCGCGCCGTCCCTGCACGTCGGGCACCTGGTGCAGGTGCTCACCGTGCGCCGGCTCCAGCAGGCCGGTCACCGGCCGCTGGCTCTGGTGGGCGGTGCGACGGGTCTGATCGGCGACCCGCGCCCCACGGCCGAGCGCACGCTCAACGACCCCGAGACGGTCGCAGGCTGGGTCGACAGGCTGCGCGCCCAGATCGAGCCGTTCCTGTCCTTCGAGGGCGAGAACGCGGCCGTCATGGTCAACAACCTCGACTGGACCGAGGGCCTGTCCGCGATCGAGTTCCTGCGGGACATCGGCAAGCACTTCCGCGTCAACAAGATGCTGACCAAGGACTCCGTGGCGCGCCGCCTGGAGTCCGACCAGGGCATCAGCTACACGGAGTTCAGCTACCAGATCCTCCAGGGCATGGACTTCCTCCAGCTGTTCCGGCGGTACGGCTGCACGCTCCAGCAGGGCGGCAGCGACCAGTGGGGCAACCTCACGGCGGGTCTGGACCTGATCCACCGCCTGGAGCCGCACGCCAGTGTGCACGCGCTGGCGACGCCGCTGATGACCAAGGCGGACGGCACGAAGTTCGGCAAGACCGAGGGCGGAGCCATCTGGCTCGACGCCGAGATGACGACGCCGTACGCGTTCTACCAGTTCTGGCTGAACGTGGATGACCGGGACATCTCGACGTACATGCGGATCCTGTCCTTCAAGTCCCCTGCGGAGCTTGAGGAGCTGGAGAAGCAGACCGAGGAGCGTCCGCAGGCGCGGGCCGCTCAGCGGGCGCTGGCCGAGGAGCTGACCACGCTGGTGCACGGCGCCGACCAGACGGCCGCCGTGATGGCCGCGTCCCGTGCCCTCTTCGGGCAGGGCGAGCTGGCGGAGCTGGACGATCGGACTCTGGCCGCGGCGCTGTCCGAGGTGCCGCATGTCCGGGTCGCCGAGCTTGGTCCGGTGGTCGACCTGTTCGCCGAGGTCGGGCTGGTGGCCAGCAAGTCCGCTGCGCGGCGGACCGTGAAGGAGGGCGGGGCCTACGTGAACAACGTGAAGGTGACCGCCGAGGACGCGGTGCCGGATCCTGCGGAGCTGCTGCACGGGCGGTGGCTGGTGCTGCGGCGGGGGAAGAAGAACCTGGCGGCGGTGGAGGTCGTCGGGTCTTGAGCGCCATAGGGGTGCGGGTGTTCTGCGGGCCGCGCGTGCGTCGTGGCTGGTCGCGCAGTTCCCCGCGCCCCTAAAGGGGCGCTCCAGCCAGGGGCGCTCTCAGATGTGCTGCTTTCGCTTCCCCAGTGTCGCCGTGTACGCCATGTCGCCCAGGAAGACGATGATGATCGCCGCCACCAGCTGAAACAGGTGACGGGTCCAGTCGATGCCTCTCGTCTCCGCCACGCCCACCGCGCGGGCGATCGCGTTGCCGGCGATGGCGCCCAGGATGCCGAAGATGGTCGTCAGCCAGAGGGGGCTGTGCTGCTTGCCCGGGATGACCGCCTTCGCGATCAGCCCCAGCACGAAACCCACGATGATCGCCCACAACCAGCCCATGACTGCCTCCTCGTACGGCTCGACGTGAGCATTACGCCAAGTCTGGGACCGTACGCCGTACGGCGCATGTCGGTACGGCCGTACGCGCTACGGCGCAGGGCGTTCACGCAGGCGGGAGGGCGACCCGGTCTCGAAGGCGGCGCAGGCGCGGCGTAACGTGGGAAGCGTCCTGACCCGGTTCCCCGAGCGGGTGCGGACCGGGTACGGGCCGGTGAGAGTCCGATGCGGGCGAATGGTGGAATGTGATGCGGAAGCAGCGCGGCGACGGCAACGTCCAGGTGTTCCGGATCACCGGAGCCCGCACCGGCCTGGCGGAGGACGTACGCGGCCGGCAGCGACGGTACATCATCTCGATGACCATCCGGACCATGTCGGTGATCCTCGCGGTGACATTGTGGAACGTCGAACGGTACGTCGCCGTCGTGGCTTTGGTGCTCGGGGCGCTGCTCCCCTATGTCGCCGTCGTGATCGCCAACGCCGGACGGGAACGGCCGCCGTCGCTTCCGTCGACCTTCGGGGTCGCGCCGACCCGGCCGATGATCGCGCCGCCGCGGGCGGAGGCGACGCATGCGGAATCCGTCCCGGAGGACGTGGTGGCGGACCCGGCGGCGGGGGCGGTGAGCGGCGATCGTCCGGAGTCGGTCTGAGGATCGGGACGCGTCGCGGACAGGCGGCGACTCCGCGCGAAGCTCAAGAAATGCTCAGATCTATCGTGCTGTTCCAGTGCCGGGCCAAGGGTGACCCATGACATACTGCGTACGCGCTCCGCATCCCCCGTCGGAGCGACGGACCGACGCCGGGCAGCTCCCCCCGTGGCTGCTCGGCGTCGCCTTGTTTGCGGGGCTCTTTTCCGAGACGAAGCAGTGCGGGACGAAGCAGTGAGTGACGTTATTTGCTCAGCGAAGGGCTGTCGCGCCGACGCGGTGTGGGTGCTGGCGTGGAACAACCCGAAGATTCACACGCCGGAGCGGCGCAAGACCTGGCTCGCCTGTGAGGAGCACCGGGAGCATCTCTCGCAGTTCCTGGGGGTGCGGGGGTTCTTGAAGGACGTCGTGCTGTTGCGGGAGTGGGAGTCGCCCGAGTAGGCGGGGCCGGCCGGGCTAGCCGCCGATCGCGGACATCGGCCGGTCCGGCTGCACGAACGCCGGATCGTCCAGTCCCGCCCCCGCCTTCTTCCCCCACATCGCCAGCCGCCAGCTGCGGGCGATCTCCTCGTCCGGCGCGCCCGAGCGGAGCGCACCGCGCAGGTCCGTCTCCTCCCGCGCGAACAGGCAGGTCCGTATCTGGCCGTCGGCCGTGAGGCGGGTGCGGTCGCAGGCCGCGCAGAACGGGCGGGTGACCGAGGCGATGACGCCGACGCGGTGCGGGCCGCCGTCGACCAGCCAGCGCTCCGCCGGGGCCGAGCCGCGGTCGTCCGCACCCTCGGGGGTGAGGTCGAAGCGGGTGCGCAGCGAGGCGAGGATGTCCCCGGCCGTCACCATGCTGTCGCGCTTCCAGCCGTGCTGGGCGTCCAGGGGCATCTGCTCGATGAAGCGCAGCTCGTAGCCGTGGGCCACCGCCCAGGCGAGCAGGTCGGGGGCCTCGTCCTCGTTCAGCCCCGGCATCAGGACCGTGTTGACCTTGACCGGGGTGAGGCCGGCGTCGTGGGCGGCCCGGAGGCCGTCCAGGACGTCCTGGTGGCGGTCACGGCGGGTGAGGGTCTTGAAGACGTCCGGGCGGAGGGTGTCCAGGGAGACGTTGACCCGGTCCAGGCCGGCGGCCTTCAGAGCCGTCGCGGTACGGCGCAGACCGATGCCGTTGGTCGTCAGGGACATCCGGGGGCGGGGTGCCAGGGCCGCCACCCGCTCCACTATGCCGACCAGACCCGGACGCAGCAGCGGCTCGCCGCCGGTGAAGCGGACCTCCTCGACGCCCAGCAGGCGCACGGCGATGTCGATCAGCCGGACGATCTCGTCGTCCGTGAGCAGATCGGGCTTGGCCAGCCACTGCAGCCCCTCCTCGGGCATGCAGTACGTACAGCGCAGATTGCACCGGTCCGTCAGCGAGACTCTCAGGTCGGTGGCCACCCGGCCATAGGTGTCGATGAGCACGTGGGCCCCCTCCCGCGTCCGAACCAGTTCTTTCCCGTCACCTGCGAGCCTACGTGACACCACCGACATCGCGAGGGGCCCGATGCCACGAGGTACGACGCGGCCGCGTCGTAGGACTCTACGATCCCGTCGACGCGGCCAGTCGTACGAAGCTCAGTGCGCTCCGGTACCTGTCAGGGACCGCACCTCCAGCTCCGCGTACTTCTCGGCGTCCGGGGCCTCCTTGGACAGCAGAGTGCCCACGACGCCGAGGAGGAATCCGACCGGGATCGAGATGATGCCCGGGTTCTCCAGCGGGAACCAGTGGAAGTCGACGCTCGGGAACATCGACGTCTCCTTGCCGGACACCACCGGCGAGAACAGCACCAGGCCGACCGCGGTGACGAGGCCGCCGTAGATCGACCAGAGGGCTCCGGCGGTGGTGAACCGCTTCCAGAAGAGGCTGTAGAGGATGGTCGGCAGGTTGGCGGAGGCGGCGACCGCGAAGGCGAGGGCGACCAGGCCGGCGACGTTCAGGTCGCGGGCGAGGGCGCCGAGAAGGATGGAGACGGCGCCGATGCCGACCGTGGCGTACCGGGCGGCGTTGATCTCCTGCTTCTCGGTGGCCTGGCCCTTCTTGATGACGTTGGCGTAGATGTCGTGCGCGAAGGACGACGAGGAAGCCAGAGTGAGGCCCGCGACCACCGCGAGGATCGTCGCGAAGGCCACCGCCGAGATCGTGGCCAGCAGGATCGCGCCCCAGTTGGAGTCGACGCCGCCCAGGTGGAGGGCGAGGAGGGGGGCCGCGGTGTTGCCGGACTTGTTGGAGGCGATGATCTCGTCCGGTTTGATCAGCGCGGCCGCGCCGAAGCCGAGGGCGAGGGTCATCAGGTAGAAGGCGCCGATGAGGCCGATCGCCCAGAGGACCGACTTCCGGGCCGCCTTGGCGGTGGGCACGGTGTAGAAGCGGATCAGGATGTGCGGCAGGCCGGCGGTGCCGAGGACCAGGGCGATGCCGAGGGAGAGGAAGTCCAGCTTGCTGGTGCCGGTGGCGCCGTACTTGAGGCCGGGCTCCAGGAAGGCGGCGCCCTTGCCGCTGTTGTCGGCGGCCTTGCCGAGCAGGTCGGAGACGTTGAAGTGGAACTTGGCCAGGACCATGAAGGTCAGCAGCAGGGCGCCCGCGATGAGCAGCACGGCCTTGACCATCTGGACCCAGGTGGTGCCCTTCATGCCGCCGATGGTGACGTAGACGATCATCAGGACGCCGACCAGGGCGACGATCCCGATCTTGCCGCCGTCGCTGGTGATGCCGAGGAGGAGGGAGACGAGGACGCCCGCTCCCGCCATCTGGGCCAGCAGGTAGAAGATCGAGACGACGATGGTGGAGGTGCCGGCGGCGGTCCGGACCGGACGCTGGCGCATGCGGTAGGCCAGCACGTCGCCCATGGTGTAGCGGCCGGAGTTGCGCAGCGGCTCGGCGACCAGGAGCAGGGCGACGAGCCAGGCGACCAGGAAGCCGATGGAGTACAGGAAGCCGTCGTAGCCGAAGAGGGCGATGGCGCCGGCGATGCCGAGGAAGGACGCGGCGGACATGTAGTCGCCGGAGACGGCGAGGCCGTTCTGGAAGCCGGTGAACTGGCGGCCGCCCGCGTAGAAGTCGGCGGCGTCCTTGGTCTGGCGGCCCGCCCAGATGGTGATGACGAGGGTCGCGGCGACGAACACCGCGAACAGGGTGACGATCAGGGTCCGGTGCTCGCTGGCCTCACCGGCCGCCAGCGTGATCGCGGGGCTCATGCGCCGCCCTCCATCCGGGACTTGATGGCCTCGGCCTTGGGGTCGAGCTTGGCGGCGGCGTGCCGGGCGTACCACCAGGCGATGAGGAACGTGGTGAGGAACTGGGCGAGGCCGAGGACCAGGGCCACGTTGATGTTGCCGACGACCTTGGTGCCCATGAAGTCGTCCGCGTAGCTGGAGAGCAGGACGTACAGCAGGTACCAGGCGATGAAGCCGAAGGTCAGCGGGAAGGCGAAGGAGCGGTAGGAGTGCCGCAGTTCGGCGAACTCCGGACTCTGCTGCGTCTCGGCGAACTCCTCGCTGGAGGGAAGCCGGGTCTGCGTTTTCGAGGGCGGTGGTGTCTCGGTGGCCACGGAGTCTCCTCGCGATACGGACATGCGGATTCTGACCTCACAGACATTTGGACCACCCACCCGGAGTGACACGGCGACTCCGGTGAGTGATTCCGACGGGGGGCCTCGATCCTGCTGCGGCTCCCTCCTCAAGGTCACGGCGCCACGCGTGGACGGGTTCAACTCACCCGGGTTCTTTCGGAAGTCGTCGGCGCAAGTCACCTCCGGTCATTGCTGGCCGGTGAGTGCGGGAGATAACTTCGGCCCTGCACCACCCGTCATGTACCTGCCCAAGCGCCACTCGCGTCTTGGGCGGTCCCGTTTTCGGTCGATGTCCCTCGGTCGATGTCTTTCGGTCGATGTCTTTCGGTCGATGTTTTTCGGTTGATGTTCCGGATGATGTGGAGACCCCATGGCTCATCTGCGTTCCAGACGCGGGCTGGCGCTCGCCGTCCCGGTCGTCCTGTCGCTGACCGCCTCGCTCGGCCTCGTGCCGGCGGCGGCTTCCGCGGTCCCGCTGACCGCCCGGGCGACGTCGGCAGCGGACGGGCCGAACCTGGCCTACGTCGTCAACACCAGGACGGACCACGACACGATCGAGTCGGTGCAGCGGGCGATCGCCCGCAACGGCGGCACGATCATCGCGACGTACGACAAGATCGGTGTGATCGTCGTGCACTCGGCGGACCCGGACTTCGGCGCGGCCATGCGCGCGGTGCGCGGGGTGCGGTCGGCGGGCGCCACCCGGACCGCTCCGCTGAGCGCCGCGGGGACCACGGACGAGGGCGCCGTGCAGGTCCTGTCGAAGGCGGAGGCCGCGAAGGCCGAGCAGCGGGCGACGGCGGGCCAGGAGCCTCTCGAGGCCGACCAGTGGGATCTGCGGACGATCGGCGCCGACAAGGCCGCAGCGATCAACCCGGGGAGCCGCTCGGTCACGGTCGGCATCATCGACACCGGCGTCGACGACACCCACCCGGACATCGCCCCGAACTTCTCCGCCTCGCAGTCCGCCAACTGCGTGAGCGGCAAGGCGGACACGACGTACGGCGCCTGGCGGCCGGTGGACGCCGGCCACTATCACGGCACCCATGTCGCCGGCGAGATAGCCGCCGCCCGCAACGGGATCGGCGTGTCGGGCGTGGCCCCCGGCGTGAAGGTCGCGAGCATCACGGTGGCCCAGCCCGACGCCACGCAGCTGTTCTACCCGGAGAGCGTCGTCTGCGCCTTCGTCTTCGCCGCCGACCACGGCATCGAGATCACCAACAACAGCTACTACGTTGATCCATGGCTGTACAACTGCATGGACGACCCCGATCAACGTGCCATCGTTGACGCGGTCAACAGGGCGCAGCTGTACGCCCAGCGCAAGGGCACGCTCAATGTGGCCTCGGCGGGCAACTCGAACGACGACCTCGACTCGCACGCCCTCGTCGACGACTCCAGCCCCGACGACTCGACGGCCACGCCCCGGACGGTCGACCCGCACGAGTGCTTCGACGTGCCTACCCAGCTGCCCGGTGTGGTCACCGTGAGCGCGGTCGGCGTCGACAACACGAAGTCGTACTACTCCAGCTACGGCCAGGGCGTCATCGACGTGGCGGGCCCGGGCGGCGACAAGTACCAGATCCCGGACACGCCGTCGAAGAACGGCCGCATCCTGTCCACCCTGCCGAACGACCAGTACGGCTTCCTCCAGGGCACCTCGATGGCGTCCCCGCACGTGGCCGCCGTGGCCGCGCTGCTGAAGTCGACCCACCCGCACGCCACTCCGGCCCGGCTGCTGGCCCTGCTGAAGGCCGAGGCGGACAACCCGGGCTGCCCGGCAGGACCGTACGACGGGGACGGCGACGGCGTCGTCGACGCCACCTGCGTGGGCGGCAAGCACGTCAACGGCTTCTACGGCTCCGGTGTCGTCGACGCGCTCCGCGCGGTCAAGTAGTCACCGCAGAGCAGGACTTCCCGCACGGCATGCCCGTTCCGCGAACGAACTGGAGACCTCAGATGACCGCGCCCAAGCCGCGCTACCGTCGCGTCCTCGCCCTCCCGCTCGGTATGGCCATGGCCACGGCCCTCGCCTTCCTGCCCAACGTCTCGGCGTCCGCCGCCGACACCGGCGCGTCCGCATCCGCGGCCGCCACCGATGGCACGACGTCCCTCAGCTATGTCGTCAACGTCCGTCCCGGACACGGCACTTCCGAACGCGTCCAGAGGGCGATCGAGCGGGCCGGCGGTTCGGTGGTGATCGCGTACGACGAGATCGGTGTGATCGTCGTCCACTCGTCGAACGCCGACTTCGCCAAGATCATCCGCAAGGTGCCCGGCGTGGACTCCGCCGGGAACACCCGCAACGCGCCGCTGCCCGCCCAGTCGACCACCGACGTCGGCACACCGGAGGTGCTCAGCTCCGAGCAGGTCTCGGAGGCGGACGCCCAGGCGACCGACGGTCAGGACCCCCTGGAGCCGCTGCAGTGGGACCTGCCCGCCATCAAGGCGGACAAGGCGCACGAGAAGACCCTGGGCAGCTCGAAGGTCACCGTCGCCGTCATCGACACCGGCGTCGACGACACCCACCCGGACATCGCCCCGAACTTCTCCGCCGCGCAGTCCACCAACTGCGTCACGGGCAAGCCGGACACGACGTACGGCGCCTGGCGGCCCACCGCGGCCGAGAGCCCGCACGGCACGCACGTGGCGGGCGAGATCGCGGGTGCCAAGAACGGGATCGGCATCACCGGCGTGGCGCCGGGCGTCAAGGTGGCCGGCATCAAGGTCGCCACCACCGCCGGGTACTTCTACACGGAGGCCGTGGTCTGCGGCTTCGTGTGGGCGGCCGAGCACCACATCGACGTCACCAACAACAGCTATTACACCGACCCCTGGTACTTCAACTGCACCGACGACCCGGACCAGAAGGCGCTCGTCGACGCCATCACCCGGGCCTCGCAGTTCGCGGAGCGCAGGGGCACGGTCAATGTGGCGGCGGCCGGCAACGAGAGCTACGACCTGGCCTCCCACTCGATCACCGACCCGGTCTCGCCGAACGACGGCACACCCACCGACCGGGTGATCGACCCGCACACGTGCTTCGACATACCGACCCAGCTGCCGGGTGTCGTCACGGTCGCGGCGACCGGCGCGAAGGGCCTCAAGTCGTCGTTCTCCAACTACGGCCTCGGAGTCGTCGACATCGCCGCGCCCGGCGGCGACGCGACGGCCTACCAGGCACCGGAGCCCCCCGCCACCAGCGGCCTGATCCTGGGCCCGCTGCCGGGCGGCAGGTGGGGCTACATGGCGGGTACGTCGATGGCGACCCCCCATGTCGTCGGTGTCGCCGCATTGATCAAGTCAACCCATCCGCACGCCTCCGCCGCACTGGTGAAGGCCCTGCTGTACGCCGAGGCGACCGCCACGCCGTGCACCGACCCGTACGACATCAACGGCGACGGCAAGATCGACGCGGTGTGCGAGGGCTCCAGGAACCGCAACGGCTTCTACGGCTGGGGCACCGCCGACGCACTGGCTGCGGTGACCAGGTAGGTACATATATTGATCCAGTCAATAATGCATAGTGCAGTCATGACTGGAATCAAGTACGCATGGTCCGCGCTGGGCGGCGATCCGTCGCTGCCCGCGCGGGTCACGACCGTGACGCGCACGGGCACGCTTCCGGCCCGCCTTCCGGTACACCGGCTCGCCCGCGCCTGCGTCGGAGTGTGCGCGCTGGCCGCCGCCGAGCTGGGAGCACGGCGGACCGGAGCCGCGGAGGTGCCCGGGGTCCGGGTGGACGACGGGGCCGTGGCGACGGCGTTCACCAGTGAGCGGCAGCTGCTGGTCGACGGGCGGGCGCCCGTGCAGTTCGCCCCGCTGTCCCGGTTCTGGCGCGCGGCCGACGGGTGGGTGCGCACCCACGCCAACTACCCGCATCACAGAGCCCGGTTGCTGAGCGCGCTGGGCCTTCCGGCGGACGCCTCCCCGGAGGACGTCGCGGCCCGGATCGCCGGGCGGCCCGCGCTGGAGGTGGAGGAGGCCGTCTACGCCGCCGGCGGACTCGCCGTGGCGCTGCGGTCGCCCGGGGAGTGGGCCGCACACGAGCAGGCGGTCGCGGTGGCCGCGCGCCCCCTGGTCGAGCACGGCCGCCCGGACACGGCGCACGCGCGCGTGCTCCCGCCGCTCGACGCCGGCGCCGCTCCTCTGCTGCCCGCCGCCGGCCTGCGCGTCCTGGACCTGACCCGGGTCCTCGCCGGCCCGGTCGCCACCCGCACCCTCGGGCTGCTGGGCGCCGACGTCCTGCGGCTGGACGCGCCATGGCTGCCCGAACTCGCCGACCAGCACGCCGACACGGGCTTCGGGAAGCGCTCGGCGACGCTCGGCCTGACGACGGACCGGGCGGCCTTCGAGGAGTTGCTGGCCTCGGCGGACGTCGTGGTCACCGGCTACCGGCCGGGCGCCCTGGACCGCTTCGGGCTCTCCCCCGAGGCACTGGCCGAGCGGCGGCCCGGGCTGGTCGTGGCCCAGGTGTCGGCGTGGGGCGCGTACGGGCCGTGGGGCGGGCGGCGCGGCTTCGACAGCCTGGTCCAGGTCGCCACGGGCATCGCGGAGATCGAGGGCTCCGCGGACCGGCCGGGCGCGCTGCCCGCGCAGGCGCTGGACCACGGCACCGGCTATCTGCTGGCGGCCGGCGTGCTGCGGGCGCTGACCGAGCAGTCCTACGACGGCGGAAGCAGGTTCGTACGGCTGGCTCTGGCGCGGACCGCGCGGTGGCTCATGGAGGAGTCGGAGGACGAGAAGGCGGAGGCGGAGGCGGAGGCGGGGCCGGAGTGCGGTGAGCCGTACGAGGGGCCGGACGCCTGGCTCGGCGAGGCGGACAGTGCGCTGGGGCGGCTGCGGTACGCGCGCTCGCCGTTGTCCTTCGCCGGCGGCCCGGCCGACTGGGCACGGCCGCCGGTGCCGTGGGGGTCGGATCCGGCCCGCTGGGCATAGCCGCCCGGACCGGAGGTGACGTCGGATCCGGCTCGTCGGGCGCGATCGCGCAGGCCGGGGTGGACGGAAACGTACGAATGGGTGGTATGCCGGTCCGCCAGCTGTTTTCCTGTACTTGCCCGCTTCTGTCATGGCCGGTGGAGATCAGGGGGGCCGTTGACACGACCGACCGCCGAGGTGACCGCGAGCGGCCCCGCGAGACGCCCGGGGACCTGGCGGGCCGTCGCCGTCCTGGTGCTGGTGGCGGTGGCCGCGCTGGTGCCGCTGCTCGGGCCGTCCATGGCGCTGCGGGGCACCGGGGAGGCCGCGGCGCCCGGGGTGGGCGGCATCGCCCTGCTGCGCGGGGTGCTGTTCGCCGCCCTGTGCGTGCCGTCGGGTGAGCTGTTCGTGGACCGGCTGGCGCGCCGGCTGCCGGACGCGCCGCCCGAACGGCCGTCCAGCTGGGCGGTGTTCGCGGCCGTCGCCGGTTTCGTCGCCGCACTGGGGCTCGCGTCGGTCGTGTCGACGGGCAACCTGGTGCCGCGCTCTCTCGCCGACATCGACGTGGGCGGCCTGTACCAGTCGCGCGACGGCGAGTTGGCGCTGATCGAGGTCAACGCCTTTCTGCTGGCCGCTCTGTGCGCCCGCTCGCGCCGCCCGGCGGCCCAGGCGTGGCCGCTGGCGGCGGTGGCCGTCGCCGAGGCGCTGCGCGCCCATCCCGCGCCCGAACACCATCCGTTGCTCGGCTCCGCGCTGACGCTGGTGCACCTGACGTGCGCGACGCTGTGGACGGGCGGTCTGCTGCACGCGCTGCGCATGCTGCGCCGGTGGCACGGCCGGGCGGCCGGGGCGGCGCTGCTCGGGCTCTACGCGCGCGTGGCGGGCGTACTGCTCGCGGCCATCACCGCGACGGGCGTGTGGAGTTCGCTGCGGCGGATGCCCGCGGGTACGGTCCTGGACCAGCTGACGACGACGGCGTACGGGCGCACCCTGCTGGCCAAGGTGATCCTCGTCGCCGCCGTCGCCGGGCTCGCGCTGTGGGCCCGGTTCCGGCTGCGCCGGGCGGCCGACCCGCTGACCGCGTACGTCCCCGCGCGGGCCGAGGTGGCCGTGCTGGGGACGGTGGTCGCGGTGTCGGGGGTGCTGACGGCGCTGCCGCTGCCGATCAGGTGGACCTGACCCGGCTCAGCCGTTGGTGACGAGCACCTTCAGGGCGGTGCGCTCGTCCATCGCCTTGTAGCCGTCGGGCACGCCCTCGATGCCGACGGTCAGGTCGAAGACCGGCGACGGGTCGATCGTGCCGTCGAGGACGTCGGGCAGCAGGTCGGGGATGTAGGCACGGACCGGGGCGACACCGCCGCGCAGGGCGATGTTCCGGTCGAACATGACGCCGAGGTCAAGGCCGGTGCCGCTGCCGTGCGGGACGCCGACGAAGCCGATCGCACCGCCGTCCCTGGTGATGTTGACGGCCGTCCGCATGGACTGCTCGGTGCCGACGGCCTCGACGACCGCGTGCGCGCCCTGGCCCCGGGTGAGTTCACGGACGGCCTCCACGGCCGCGTCCCCGCGCTCGGCGACGACGTCGGTGGCGCCGAAGCGGCGCGCGATGTCGGTGCGGACCTCGTGCCGGCCGAGCGCGATGATCCGCTCGGCGCCCAGTCGCTTGGCGGCCAGTACGGCGCACAGGCCGACCGCGCCGTCGCCGACGACGGCGACCGTGGCACCGGGCCGGGCGCCCGCGCCGAGGGCCGCGTGGTGGCCGGTGCCGAGCACGTCGGAGAGGGTCAGCAGGGCGGACAGCAGATGGTCGTCGGAGGCCGCGTCCTTGGGCAGCTGGACCAGGGTGCCGTCGGCGAACGGGACGCGCACGGCCTCGCCCTGGCCGCCGTCGTACCCCACGGCGCCCCAGAAGCCGCCGTGCTCGCAGGACGTGGTCAGGCCCTCGCGGCAGTAGTCGCAGACGCCGTCGGACCACATGAAGGGCGCCACCACGAGGTCGCCGCGCCGCACGGTGCCCACCTCGGAGCCGGTCTCCTCGACCACGCCGAGGAACTCGTGCCCGATGCGCTGCCCCGGCTGCCGGGCCGCCTCGCCCCGGTACGCCCACAGGTCGCTGCCGCAGATGCAGGACCGCAGCACCCGTACGACGGCGTCGGTGGGCAGCTGCACCACGGGCTCGGGCACGTCCTCCACGCGCATGTCGAACGGGGCGTGGATGGTGGTGGCGCGCATGGCGAGGGTCCTTCTCGTGCGGTGTCGTGGGTGCGCTCAGGGGGTGGTCGAGCGCACTTCACGGTACGCCGTGGCCGGTGCGGGCCGCGCGTCGAGGGTGCCCCGGACCAGCAGGAACTGTGCCACCGCATAGGTGAGCATGATCCAGAAGTCGGGTCGCGGCAGCTGCGGCCAGCCGGCGACGCCGGTCGCGATCAGCGTGTCGGAGAGCATGAAGAGCGCGCCGCCGAGCCCGGCGACCGGGCCGAGCCGGGTGCCGGCCGTGTAAGCCATGGCGGTGAGCAGGGTGCTGTAGCCGGCCACGGGGACGCGCAGGCCGGCGGGCAGGTCCGGCCACAGCAGGGCGACCAGGGTGAAGAGGGCGGCCGCGTAGGCGAGGGCGAGGGGGCGCGCACGCGCGCGTGGCGGGCCCTGGCGGCGGAAGAGGACGAGGTAGCAGACGTGTCCGGCGGCGAAGGAGGCCATGCCCGCCATGAAGGCGGGGTCGGCGTCGGAGAGGAGCAGGACGTCGCCGCCCCAGCCGCACAGCAGGGCGGCGACGAGGAGCCGTGGGGCGCCCGCGCGGGCGGCGGACGCGGCGAGCAGGGGCATCAGGAGCACCTTGGCGGCGGCATGCCCGGTGCGGAAGCCGACGGCCAGGCAGGCGAGGTCGAGGACGACGGCGAGGGCGAAGGCGGCGAGCAGCGCCCGGGACGCTCTCACGCGGCCACGGACTCCTCGGCCTGCTCCACGGCGGGTGCCGGCGCCCAGCCCGGTCCCCGGAACACCCGCCCGGCCCGCTCCCGCCAGCTGCGCGCGGCCCTGATGTCCTTGGCGATGGCGACGTACTCGTGGGTGGCCACCTTGACGGGGTTGAACGTGTTGATGTTCTTGGTCAACCCGTACACGGGCCGCTCGGTCTCCGGTACCCAGGACCCGAACAGCCGGTCCCAGATGATCAGGATCCCGCCGAAGTTGCGGTCCAGGTAGCCGCCCTGGGAGGCGTGGTGCACCCGGTGGTGGGACGGCGTGTTGAACACGAACTCGAACCAGCGGGGCATCTTGTCGATGCGTTCGGTGTGGATCCAGAACTGGTAGACGAGGTTGGCGGAGGAGCAGAAGGCGAGCGCGGCGGGGTGCACGCCCACGGCCACGAGCGGGACGTAGAACGGCCAGACGGTCAGCGAGGTCCAGGGCTGGCGCAGCGCGGTGGAGAGGTTGAAGTTCTTGCTGGAGTGGTGGACGACGTGGCAGGCCCACAGGATGCGGATGACGTGGTGGCCGCGGTGGGACCAGTAGTAGAAGAAGTCCTGCGCGAGCAGCATCAGCGGGACCGTCCACCACAGGACGGGAACGCGCAGCGGGGTCAGTTCGTATATCGCGGTGTAGATCGCGACGATCGGGATCTTCCACACGAAGTCGAAGACGAGCGACCCGAGCCCCATGCCGATGCTGGTGGCCGCGTCCTTGGCCTGGTACCCGGCGGCATCGTCGTCGGGATGGATGCGGTAGCTGATCACCTCGATCACGGTGAGCAGCACGAAGGCGGGTATCGACCACAGCACGACATCGGGCAGGTTCGGCATGGGGGCACCGTAGAACCGCCGGTCGGCCGCGGCTAGACGTTGTTACCCACAAGTATTACCTGCGGTATGCGCTTGCTTGTTGGCGATCTCCGCCAACGGGCGGGCGGCCGCTAGACCCCCACCGCCCCCAGCAGGCTCCCCGCCCCGTAGGTGACCCCCATGGCCAGCGCCCCGCCGATCACGTTCCGCACCATCGCCGGTCCCACCGCCGCCGCCCCCAGCCGTGCGCTGCTCCACCCCGTCAGGACCAGGGCCGCGAGGACCGATCCCACCGTCACCGGCAGCCGCCAGTCCGCCGGTGGCAGGACGATCGCCAGCAGCGGCAGCAGCGCCCCGACCGTGAACGCCAGGAAGCTGGCGAGCGCCGCGTTCCACGGGTTGGTCAGTTCGTCCGGGTCGATGCCCAGCTCGACGCTCGCGTGGGCCTTCAGCGCGTCCCGTTCCGTCAGCTGGACGGCCGCCTCACGAGCCACGTCCCGCGACAGGCCGCGCCGCTCCAGCAGCTCGGTCAGCTCGTCCAGCTCGGCCTCGGGCTGCTCCTTCAGTTCCCGTTTCTCCTGCGCCAGTGCGGCCAGTTCCGAGTCGCGCTGGGTGGAGACCGACACGTACTCCCCGGCCGCCATCGACATCGACCCGGCGAGCAGCCCCGCCAGGCCCGCCGTCAGCAGGGCGCCCCGGTCGGCGGTGGCGCCCGCGACGCCGACGACGATGCCCGCCGTCGACACGATGCCGTCGTTGGCGCCCAGTACGGCCGCCCGCAGCCAGTTCAGCCGGGAGCCGAGCGCTCCCCCGTGGGCCTCGTTGTCGTGCGTAGGTTCGGTCACAGCAGGGAGGATCGCACCCCGGGGCCGGTACGTGCCGTACTGACCTCACCGGACCCGTACCGACGTCACCAGACCCGCACCGACGCCCCGCGTGCGAACACCGGGCTCGTCGCGTCCTCCGGCGGGTCCGGCAGCGGCTCGGCGACCTCCGCGACCGTCGGTCCCACCTTCGCCGCGATCGGGTCCAGGAGGTCCAGGTCGAAGCCGTACACGCGGGCCGCGTTGCCGCCGAGCATCGCGGCGAGCTCGTCGCGCGGGACGCCGGCGAAGGCGAAGCGCAGGCCCTCCCTGGTGTACGGGTAGGTCCCCTCGTCGTGCGGGTAGTCGCTGCCCCACATGATCTTGTCCACACCGATGCGGTCGCGCAGCGGCACCTCGTGCGGGCGCATGAAGCTGGCGCCGACGAAGCAGTTCGCGTGCCAGACCGCCGACGGGGGCTCACCCATCGACTCCGCCAGCCCCACGCCGAACTTCGCCTCGGCGGTCGTCGCCTTCGCCGCCGCCAGCAGGCGGCCGTGGTAGTAGTCCAGCATGGCCAGGACCCCGGGGATCCAGCCGGAGCCCTGTTCGGTCAGGACCAGTCTCAGGTCCGGGTGGCGGCGGAAGGCGCCGCCGAAGACCAGGTGCCACAGCGCGCGGTGCGAGAACCAGGTCGTCTCGACCATGAAGACCGCGCGGGCGGCCGGTTCGTCGCCGAGCGGCGGGGAGGCCGAGCCCGCGTGGTGGTTGACGGGGACGCCGAGTTCCGCGCAGACGGCCCAGATCGGGTCGTACACGCGCGCGTGCAGTTCGGGCAGGCCGGAGCCGGGTGGGGTGCCGGGGAGCATCAGACCGCCTTTCAGGCCTGCCCCGGCCGCCCGGCGGATCTCCTTCACGGCCTCCTCGACGTCGTTGAGGAGGATCTGGAAGACGCCCGCCCGGCGGCCCGGAGCGGCGGCGCAGAAGTCCGCCAGCCAGCGGTTGTGGGCGCGCAGGCCCGCCCAGCGCCGCTCGAACTCCGCCGCCGTCGGCGCGGGGGCCATGAGCGAGCCGGACGGGAAGAACGGCGGGATGGTGTTCGGGAAGATCACCTCCGCGACGATCCCGTCCTCCTCCAGTTCCGCGAGCCGCCGCGCGGAGTTCCAGTTCCGGTCCGCCGAGTCGGCGAGCAGGTCCTCGTACGGGTTGACGTACGTCGCCGCCCACACGTCGAAGTCGTCGTGGTAGCGCTTCTCCAGGTAGGGGCGGTAGTCGAGGAGGTCCGCCCCCGCATGGCAGTCGGCCGAGATCACCGTGTAGCGGTCGTCGCTCACGACGTCACCCCCAGGGTCGGGAAGTCGTTGCCGGTCAGCCAGTGGCGGCCCACCTCTCGCGAGCGGGCCCAGGAGGCCTGCACGGCCGCCTGGTCGGCCGGCTGGCCCAGGTCGGAGGGGGTGGGGCCGATGCGGTGGGCCAGCGGCGTCAGGCGCTCCACGTCGAAGCCGAAGACCTCCGCCGCCGCCAGGCCGAGCATCCGGCGGGTCTCGGTCACCGGGATGTCGTGGAAGGTGCGGCGCAGCCACGCGCGCGTGTCGGGCCAGGTGCCCTCGGGGTGCGGGAAGTCGCTGCCCCAGAGGATGTTGTCGACGCCGATCTCGTAGCGCTGGGCGAGTTCCCGGCGCTTGGTGTTGGTGGCGCAGACGAACACCTGGCGGTCCAGGTACTCGTGCGGCGGGCGCCGCAGTTCCTCGAACGGGGAGAGTTTCTTGCCGCCGTGCGCGCCGAGGTAGAGGCGGTCCATGAACCACAGCAGGTTCGGCAGCCACCAGCAGCCCGACTCGGCGACGCCGAAGCGCAGTCCGGGATGGCGTTCGAAGACGCCGGACCAGAGCAGGAACCACAGCGGGCGGGCCGGCCACCACGTCACCTCGCTGACGTAGATGCCGAGATGGTCGCCGTACTCGTGGCGCGGGGCCGCGCCGGAGTGGGTGAGGACCGGCATCCCGCACTCGGCGGCGGCCGCCCAGACGGGGTCGTAACGGCGGTCGTGGTAGGGCTCCTTGTCGACCCACATGGAGGGGATCATCAGGGCGCCGAGGCCGGACTCCTTCGCGCGGTGCACCTCGGCGACGACCCGGTCCGTCGGGGCCGTGACCGGCAGCAGGGCCACCCCGCAGTGCCGTTCGGGGTGCTCCGACACGAAGTCCGCCAGCCAGCGGTTGTGGGCCCGCGCCCCCGCCATGCCCAGCTCCGGGTCCTGGTCCCCGGACAGGCCGAGGCCGACCCCGAACGGCGCCGCGGTCCGGCTGTCGACCGCGTCGGCGTCCGGGAAGACCACCTCGGCGGCCACCCCGTCACCGTCCAGCTCCTTCAGGCGCTGCGCGCCGTCCCAGCCGCCGCGCAGCCCCTCCTCGTTGTCCTGGAACCACTTGGCCGCGAACGCCTCGTTGCGGATGCCGAGCCGGGTCATCTCCTCCCGGCGGCGGTCGCGCCCGGCGAGGAACTCGTCGAAGTCCCGGTGGAACCGGGCCTCCAGATAGGGCCGGTACTCCTCGGTGGGCAGCCCGGCGTGGCAGTCGGAGGAGATGATCAGGTATGGGTCGTCGTACGCGGTCACCACTGCCCCCTGTTCAGTCCAGGATGAAGCTTTCGAGGTACGACGGGTTCGCCCGGTCCAGCATCGACCGTGCCCGCGCCCTGATCTGGGCGTCGCTGTGCTCGCCGGCCGGCAGCAGCCAGAAGCGGTCCGCGCGGATGCCCGCCACGACGAACTCGGCGACCTCCTCGACGGGCGTGAAGCGGACCTCCTTGCCCGCCTCGCGCATCGCCGCCTCCCACTGGTCGAGGCTGCGGTACGGCGTCCTGCGCGGCCGTTCCTTGGCATAGCGGTCGGGGCGGTTGCGGTGCGACTCCCACAGGCCCGTGCGCAGCATGTGCGGCCCCGGGAAGAGCACCGAGGCGCCCACGCGCGCGTGCTCCGCCCTGAGATGCGCGTACAGGGACTCGGTGAGCGTGACGACGGCCGCTTTCGTGACCGCGTACACGGAGGCCGTGGGCAGCGGCGCGATGCCGCCGTCACCGGAGGATGTATTGACCACATGACCGGGTTGACCCGACTTGATCATCCTCGGTACGAAAGCCTGGACGCCGTGGAAGACGCCCCACACATTGACCTCGAACGCCCACTTCCAGTCGTTCGGTTCGTGCTCCCACATCCGGCCCTCGGCGCCGGAGCCGACCCCGGCGTTGTTGCACAGGACGTGCACCGCGCCGAAGGTGTCGTAGGCCGACTCGGCCAGCTCCAGGACCTGTTCGCGGACTCCGACGTCGACCACGCGCGCGTGCACGTCGGCGCCCTCCGCGCGCAGTCCGTCGGCGGCCTTCTCCAGGGCGGCCGGCTCCACGTCGGCGAGGACCACCCTCAGCCCCTCGGCGGCGAACCGCCGGGCCATCGCGAGCCCGATCCCGCTCGCCGCGCCGGTGACGACGGCGACCTGTCCTTCGTACAGCTCCATCAGGCCCCGTTCCCTTCGCTGTCCTCCGGGGGCGCGTCGTGGATCTGGCGCGGGTCGTCGTAGCGCTGGTGGACGTACGGCAACAGGGCCTGGGCGTCGACCCGTTCGACGACCCGGCCGCGCTGGTCGCTGGTCTTCTCGCCGAGGGTGAGGTCCAGCAGGCGCAGTACCGGCAGGTCGGCGACCGGGTCGTACGCCGACTCGCGGAGGATCACCTCCCCGGTGACGCGCTCCAGCCGGCGGACCTTCTCCTGGCGTACGCAGTGCACCAGCAGCGGGTCGCCGTCGAAGCCCGAACCGTCCACCGCGGGGAGGAACTTGAAGTAGAAGTCCGTCTTCGGGGCGGGCTCGGGCAGCGGCAGCGGGCCGTCGACCGTGCCGCGCACCTCGACGAAGGCGACGCCGTGCCGGGCGAGGGCCGCGCGGACGCGGTCGCCGTCGCGTTCGACGGTCACCTCGCCGATTTTCTTGGGCTCGCCGAAGACCTCGCGGCCGCCGGTGAGGGCACGCTCGTGGGTCATCGGCATGACCAGCGGGTACCAGCCCTCGACCGTGCCGTGCGCGGCGGCGACCGCGAACGAGCCCGCACCGAGCGGGTATCCGGGCAGTTCGACCTTGCTGATGTTGACGCGGGCCAGGGGCCGGCCGGCCGGCTTGAGCGGCGGCGGCAGGACCGCCGCGACCGCGTCCGGGTCGGTCTCCCAGACGGCCACCACCCCGGTGGACCAGACGTCGGGAAGTCTCGTGGTGCGCGCGGCCGCGATCTCCGCCTCGGTCCGAGCGCCGTACCGTACGCGTGCCATCCGCCGTACCGCCCTTCCGTCGGCCGTCTGCGCGCCGGGCGGGGTGCACGCTTGCACCGGGCGGCGAAAAGGTCCATAGCCACGCGAAGGGCAATCAGGACAGACGGACAATCGCGGCAGACGAGGAATCAGGACATTCGAACGGGCGGCTGCGGCAGGCGACCTGACGGACAGGGCTGTCGGTCCGGGCCCGTATCCTCAATGACCATGCTCGAAGACCGTACGACCACAGTGTCCCCCGGCACCCCGTGGCCCGCCGCGTATCCCAAGGGGTACGCCGTCGTCGACGTGGAGACCACCGGACTGGCCCGGGACGACCGGATAATCAGCGCGGCCGTCTACCGGCTGGACGAGCGCGGCGAGGTCGAGGACCACTGGTACACGCTGGTCAACCCCGAGCGCGATCCGGGTCCCGTGTGGATCCACGGCCTGACGAGCGAGGTACTCGAAGGCGCGCCGCTCTTCACCGACGTCGCCGAGGAGTTCTCGGCCCGGCTGGACGGCCGGGTGCTGGTCGCGCACAACGCGGTCTTCGACTGGCAGATGATCGCGCGGGAGTACGCGCGGGCGAAGGCCGAGGCCCCGGTGCGGCAGCGGCTGTGCACGATCGCGCTCTCCAAGGAGCTGGGCCTGCCGCTGCCCAACCACAAACTGGAGACCCTGGCCGCACACTTCGGTGTCGTACAGCGGCGGGCGCACCACGCGCTGGACGACGCGCGGGTGCTCGCGGAGGCGTTCCGGCCCAGTCTGCGGGCCGCGGCGGCGGGCAACGTACGGCTGCCGCTGCTGGAGTGCCGGCCGCTCACGGAGTGGTCGGACACGCCCCGCATCGGACAGCAGGCGAGCGGGGGCTCCGGCGGCTACCGGCCGACCGGCTGGCGGCCGTCCCGCAAGCGGCCGGCGTGCCCCTACCCGAACCCGGGACGGTACGAGGACGGCAAACCGCTGCGGCAGGGCATGCGGGTGGCGTTCTCCGGGGACACCTCGATCGACCGGGAGCTGCTGGAGGACCGGGCGGCCGAGGCCGGTCTGCACGTCTCCACGAGCATCTCGCGGCTCACGAGCCTGCTCGTCACCAACGACCCCGACTCGGGCACGTCGAAGGTCCTCAAGGCCCGTCAGTTCGGGACGCCGGTCGTCGACGAGGCGGCCTTCGGGCAGCTGCTGCGGGACGTGGCGCCGGCCACCGGGAAATGACCGCGGCGGCGGGCCGTACACCCGTCCGCACAGGCCGTACGGACGGGTGATTGCCGTACGACTCGCCCGGCGCCCGCTCGCCCCCGCGCGGCCGACCGCCCACCCTGTGGCGCATGGCGAAATGTGAAGTCTGCGGCAATGACTACGGAATGACCTTCGAGGTGCACGCGCAGGGTGCGGTCCATGTCTTCGACTGCTTCTCCTGTGCGATCCACCGCATGGCCCCGCTCTGCGAGCACTGCAAGGTCTCGATCATCGGGCAGGGTGTCGAGGCCGACAACGAGTGGTTCTGCGGCGCCCACTGCGCCCGCGAGGCCGGGAAGGCGGGCATCGTCGACCGGGTGTGACCCGGTACCCGCCCGATCGCGCCCCACGACCGAGTTGTACGGTCGTGGGGTGTACCGCTTCCTGTTCACCCGGCAGTGGGTGATCCTCACCCTCATCTCGCTGCTTCTCATCCCCACGATGATCCGCCTGGGGTTCTGGCAGAAGCACCGGTACGAGGAGCGCAGCGCCCGCAACCAGCTGGTCGCCGAGGCGCTCGGCGCCAGGCCGGTGCCGGTCGAGCAGGTGACCGAGCCGGGGCACGCCGTGACCCGCAAGGAGCGGTACCACACCGTCACCGCGACCGGCACCTTCGACACCGCCCACGAGGTCGTGGTCCGCCGCCGTACCAACTCCGACGACGAGGTCGGCTATCACGTCCTCACCCCCCTCGTCCTGACCGACGGCAAGGTGCTGCTGGTCAACCGGGGCTGGATCCCGTCGGACGGCCCGAGCCAGACCGCCTTCCCGAAGATCCCGGCCCCGCCGGCCGGCAAGGTCACCATCCAGGGCCGGCTGATGCCCGACGAGACCACCGCGGCGAGCGGCATCAAGGACCTCAAGGGGCTGCCCGACCGGCAGATCATGCTGATCAACAGCGAGGAGCAGGCGCGCCGGCTCGGCAAGCAGGTGCTCGGCGGCTACGTCGAGCAGACGGCGCCCGAGCCCAAGGGCGACACCCCGGAACAGATCTCCGACCCGGGCAAGGAAGACGCCCCGCTGAACTACGCGTACATGATCCAGTGGTGGCTGTTCGCCGCGGGTGTCCCGTACGGCTTCTTCGTGCTGGTCCGCCGTGAGGCACGCACGCGTGCGGAGGCGGCGGCGGAGCAGGAGACGGCCGAGGAAGCGGAACCGGCCGCCGTCTGAGCGCCGTGCCGCGTCACTCCCCCGGCCCACCCCCTGGTTCGCGCCCCGGCCGGACGGGAAACCGGGTCCCGTGGACCGACGCATCGAGGACTACGCGCTCATCGGCGACGAGCAGACCGCGGCCCTGGTCGGCCGGGACGGCTCCATCGACTGGCTGTGCCTGCCCCGCTTCGACTCGGCCGCCTGTTTCGCCAGGCTCCTGGGCGACGAGGACCACGGCCACTGGCGGATCGCCCCCAACGGCGCCACGACGTGCACCCGGCGTGGCTACCGGCCCGACACCCTGGTCCTGGACACCGAGTGGGAGACCGCCGAGGGCACGGTCCGCGTCACCGACCTGATGCCCCAGCGCGACCGCGCACCCGACGTCGTCCGCATCGTCGAGGGCGTCAGCGGCCGCGTCACCGTGCACAGCACGCTCCGCCTGCGTTTCGACTACGGCTCGGTCATCCCGTGGATGCGCCGCTCCGGCGGACACCGGGTCGCCGTCGCCGGACCCGACTCGGTGTGGCTGCGCAGCGATCCGTCCGTGCGCACCTGGGGCGAGGACTTCGGCACGCACTCGGAGTTCACCGTCGCCGAGGGCGAGCGGGTCGCTTTCGTGCTCACCTGGCACCCCTCGCACGAGCCGCGCCCGCCGCTCGTGGACCCGTACGACGCGCTGCGCACCAGCGTCACCGACTGGCGGCGCTGGACCGCCCGCTGCACCTACGACGGCCCGCACCGGGACACGGTGGTGCGCTCCCTGATCACGCTCAAGGCGCTCAGCTACGCACCGACCGGCGGCATCGTCGCCGCGGCCACCAGCTCGCTGCCCGAGGAGCTGGGCGGGGTGCGCAACTGGGACTACCGCTTCTGCTGGCTGCGCGACTCCACCCTCACCCTCGGCGCCCTGCTCGCCGCCGGCTACCACAAGGAGGCCGAGCGCTGGCGCGACTGGCTGGTCCGGGCGGTCGCCGGCGACCCGGCGGACCTGCAGATCATGTACGGCCTCGCGGGCGAGCGCCGGCTGCCCGAGTTCGAACTGCCCTGGCTGCCCGGCTTCGCCGACTCCAGGCCGGTGCGCGTCGGCAACGGCGCCGTCGACCAGCTCCAGCTGGACGTGTACGGCGAGGTCATGGACTCGCTGTCGCTGGCCCGCACCGCCGGCCTGCCCACCAAGCCGCACATGTGGGCCATCCAGTGCGCGCTGATGAAGTTCCTGGAGAAGGCCTGGCGACAGCCGGACGAGGGCCTGTGGGAGGTACGCGGCGGCCGCCGGCACTTCGTGCACTCCAAGGTGCTCGTGTGGGTGGCCGCGGACCGCGCGGTCCGGACCATGGAGGACTACGCGGAGCTGAAGGGCGATCTGCAGGGCTGGCGCGCGCTGCGCGACGAGGTGCACCGGGAGGTGTGCGAGAAGGGGTTCGACCCGAAGCGGAACACCTTCACGCAGTACTACGGCTCGCGCGAACTCGACGCCTCCCTGCTGCTGATCCCGCGCGTCGGCTTCCTGCCGCCGGACGACCCCCGGGTGATCGGCACGGTGGACGCGATCCGCGACGACCTGGGCCACAGCGGGTTCCTGCGCCGCTACGACACCGACGCGATCGGCGTCGACGGGATGCCGGGCGGCGAGGGTTCCTTCCTGGCCTGCTCGTTCTGGCTCGCCGACGCCCTGCACATGACGGGCCGCACCGACGAGGCGAAGGAACTGTTCGAACGGCTGGTCGGCCTCGTCAACGACGTGGGGCTGCTGTCCGAGGAGTACGACCCGGAGACCGGGCGTCAGCTGGGCAACTTCCCGCAGGCGTTCAGTCACATCGGGCTGGTGAACACCGCCCTCACGCTCTTCGACGGCGAGCATGCAGGATAGGGGCCATGGATCTTGGACTGAAGGACCGGGTGTACGTCGTCACCGGAGCCACCCGCGGGCTGGGCTACGCGGCCGCGCGCGAGCTGGTCGCGGACGGGGCGAAGGTCGTCGTGACCGGACGGGACGAGAAGCGGGCCGCCGATGTGGCGGCCGAGCTGGGGCCGAACGCCGTGGGCGTGGGCGTCGACAACGCGGATCCGTCGGCGCCGGAGCGGCTGATCGCGGTCGCGCGCGAGCGTTTCGGAGGGTTCGACGGCATCCTCGTGAGCGTGGGCGGGCCCGCGGCCGGGTTCGTCGCGGACAACACGGACGAGCAGTGGCAGAACGCGTTCGAGTCGGTGTTCCTGGGGGCCGTACGGCTCGCCCGCGCGGCCGCGGCCGAGTTGGGGGACGGCGGGGTCATCGGGTTCGTGCTGTCCGCGTCGGTGTACGAGCCGATTCCGGGGCTGACGATCTCCAACGGGCTGCGGCCGGGGCTGGCCGGGTTCGCCAAGTCGCTGGCGGACGAGCTGGGGCCGCGCGGGATCCGGGTGGTGGGGTTGCTGCCGTCCCGGATCGACACGGACCGGGTGCGGGAGTTGGACACCATGTCCGCGGACCCGGAGGCGACGCGGGCCGAGCACGAGTCCCGGATTCCGTTGCGGCGGTACGGGGCGCCGGAGGAGTTCGGGCGGGTGGCGGCGTTCCTGATGTCGCCGGCCGCGTCCTATCTGACGGGGGTCATGGTGCCTGTGGACGGGGGGATGAGGCATGGGTTCTGACGGTTGAGTTGTCAGTGCGGGTGGGTGGGGGCTGGTCGCGCCCACGCGGCGGCAGCCGCAAATCGACACAGCCCCGCGCCCCTAAAGGGGCGCCTCCGTGGACGGCGATTTCAAGTGACCCTCTCCGCGCGGTGTTTGACTGACGTCAGTCGGACTTCTGCGGGGAGTTTTTTCAAGGCCGCCGAGTCCCTGGCATGTGTCAGGGCCTGGGCCGTCAAGTCGTCCAGAGCCTCCCCCGGGGCCACGTCCGGCTCCAGTTGGAGCCACACCCGTACCTGCGGTGCCGTACGTGTGCCCCGTAGGACCGCCTGGGCGTGGGACACGCCCTGCTGGTGGGCCGCGTCCGTGGCCAGGACCGTCTCCAGGGCCCTGCCGCGCAGCAACGCGCTCTCGCCGTCTCCCGTGTCCACCAGGACCTCGGTCAGGCGGCGTCGGCGCAGTTGCGCGGTCAGCCACCAGAGGGCGAGCAGGACCAGGACGGCCAGTGCGGCCAGGACCGTCGGCCACCACCAGCCCGCGTCACGCCAGTGGGTGCGCTCGGCCGTGGTGAGCAGGACGTCGTGGCGGCCGTTGTGGATCCACCAGGACGGGGACGGGGCGCCGAGGCCGACGGCCAGGACCGAGCCGCCGAGGGCGAGGAGCAGGAGGCCCGCGAGGGCGATCAGTACGCGGTTGACGGTACCGAGCACGGCGTCACCCCTTCCGGCCGGGGCGGATCACGTGGAGGGTCAGGGCGGGTGGACGGGCCAGCCCCATCGCGCGGATCGCGTCGGTCAGGGACGCCTCCAGGTCGCCCCGCACCTCGTCGAGTTCGCGGAAGTGGGACACGGCGAGGACGTGGGCACGGGAGCGGCTCAGCCGTACCCGCACCCGGCGCACGCCCGAGATCTCCATGGCCCGGTCGCGCAGCAGCAGGGCGGCCGCGTCACGGCGCAGCCCGGCGCGGACGTCGGGGTGGGTGCGGCGCATGGGCAGGAGGTCCCGCAGGCCGGGCGTGACGGCCAGGATCAGCAGCCACAGGCCGAGAGCTGCGGCGATGCCCGCGCCCACCAGGACCCAGGTGCCGTCGAGGGGCTGCTCCGCGAGACGGTGGGCCAGTGCGCGGCGCCAGTGCATGGCGGGGTGGTGGGCCCGTACGGCCGCGATGTCGTACAGGAAGGCGCCCGCGGTCACCAGGACGACCACCGCGACCAGGGCCGCGGGGATCCGGCGCGGGGACCAGAAGCGGGACTCGTGGCCGGCCTGGGGTGCGGCCGGTGGTGGTGGTGGCTTCTCGATGGCCGGTGCCTGCTCGGTGCTCATCACGCCCTCCCCTGGGTCTGGGCCGGGTGCAGCCGTTCCACGTGGACGGCGACCTCCGGTACCTCCATGTCCACCAACGCGCCTACCCGCTCGACCACATGCCGACGCACGGCCGCGCATCGGGCGCCGATGTCGGAGGGGTAGTCCAGTTCGAGGTGGACCCGGACGCGGGCCGTGTCATGGTGGGTGACCACGGTGGCGTGCGGGGGTACGACGTCCTTCGGGAGGGGGCCGAGCGCCTCGCGGGCCGCCTGTGCGGCGATCTTCGCCACGACCCGGTCGGCGATCCGGATGGCGCCGCGCTCGCCGGGCGCCACGACCGTCGGGGCACCGTGCGTCTCACCGCTCGCGGAGCTCATCGCCGGCGGTCACGCCGGTCGTCGCGGGTGCGGAAGAAGTCGCCGAGTTCGATGTCCCCCTCCGCGAACCGGCCGACGACGAACCCGATGGCTCCGAGCGCCGCCACCAGCAGAAAGGCGCCGAACCCGCCGAAGTACCCGGCGAAGCCCAGCGCCATGCCGGCGATCATGCCGACAACGGCCATGCTCATGGTGCGCTCCCCTCAGCGGTCACTGGAGCCGGGACTCCGGCTCTTCTTCCTCTTCCTCCGGAAGCTTCACATCACTCACCGCGATGTTGACCTCGACCACTTCGAGCCCTGTCATGCGCTCCACGGCCGCGATCACGTTCTCCCGGACCGCGCGGGCCACATCCGCGATCGACACGCCGTAGTCCACGACGATCTCCAGGTCGAGCGCGGTCTGCACCTCGCCGACCTCGGCCTTCACGCCCCGGCTCACGGACTTGGAGCCACCGGGCACCCGGTCGCGCACGACGCCGAAGGTGCGGGCGAGGCCGCTGCCCATCGCGTGTACGCCGACCACGTCCCGGGCCGCCAGTCCGGCGATCTTCTCCACGACTCCGTCGGCGATCGTCGTCCGCCCCCGGGTCGCCGGGTCGCCGCCGCCGCGCCTGACGGTCTTCCGGGTCTGTACCGTCGGGTCCTTCTCGGGCTCCGCCGCCATCTCGGTCATCGCCGTGCGTCCCTTCCCGTCGTCGTCCTGCGACCACGGTACGTGCGGATGTTCTGTCGTGCCCCGGAGATGCGGCAGGCTGGAGCAATGACGGCGGACCGACGGACACACACGGTACGACACCCCCTGGGCTTCGGCAGGCTGCTTCCGCTGGGCGGCCCGCGGGACGGGGCGTGGCTCGCGGAGACGGCGGCGGACGCGGTGCTGCGGCGGGCGGCGGCCGAGGTGGCGGGGGTGCGGCTGGGTGCGGTGCGGATCGCCCTGGCGGATCCGGCGGACGTGGCGGAGGCGGGCGTACCGTCACCGCCCGGTGCGGTACCGCCGGGGGCGCTGCGTCTTTCGGCGGACTTCGCGGCGACGGCCGCCGAGCCCCTGCCGGCGACGGCGGCCCGGCTGCGGCGGGCGCTGGCCGCGGCCACGGTAAGGCTCGGGCTGGCGGTCACGGAGGTGGACCTGCGGGTGACCGACCTGCTGGAGGAGGAGCCCGCGGCCCAAGAGGCGGTACGGGCGCCCCGGCCGCCGTCGGTCCGGGAGGGGGCGGATCCCGAGGGCGCCCGGGTGACGGCGGCGGCGCTGGCGGTGCCGGGGGTGGCACGGGTGACGGGGGCACTGAGCCGGGAGATCCACGTCGACGCTGCGCTGCCACGTCGGCATGTGCGGGTGGAGGTGGCGCTGACCGACGGCCCGCGGGCCGTGGAGGTGGCCCGACGGGTCCGTGCGGCGGTCGGCGAGGCGTTGGCGGATCGGCCGACGGTTGCGCTGGTGGTGACAGCTGTCGAGTGACTGCCGACCGTGCGAGACGTGCGGGCCGGTGGGGGCTGGTCGCGCCCACCCGGCGGTAGCCGGATATCGAATGCAGCCCCGCGCCCCTGACGGGGCGCTACTCGCCTACCCCTGCAAGGTCCCGAAGCCTCCGGGCCTGGGACTGCCGCTCGGCAGCCCGCTGCTCGTCGTAGGTACGGTCGGCGGCACCCCGCAGCAACGCCTTCGTCTCCACGACGGCGTCCCGCGGCGCGGCCAGCAGCGCGCCGGCCAGGTCGCGTACAGCCGCGTCGAGTTCGCCCACCGGCACGGCAACGCTGGCCAGCCCGGAGGCCACCGCCTCCGCGGCCTGGACGTACCGTCCGGTCGCGCAGATCTCCAGCGCGCGGGCGTAGCCCACCAGCGAGACGAGCGGGTACGTGCCGGTCAGGTCGGGCACCAGTCCGAGGCTGGTCTCGCGCATGGCGAACTGCACGTCGTCCGCGACGACGCGCAGGTCACACGCGAGGGCCAGCTGGAAGCCGGCCCCGATGGCGTGTCCCTGCACGGCGGCGATCGACACGATGTCGCTCTGCCGCCACCAGGTGAACGCCTCCTGGAATTCGGCGATGGCCGCGTCGAGTCCGGCGTCGTCACGGCGCGCGAGCTCGACGAAGGTCGGCTCGCCCGGGATCCCCTCCGGCGTGAACATCTGCCGGTCGAGGCCCGCGGAGAAGGACTGGCCCTCACCGCGCAGCACGACGACCCGGACCGACCCCGGCAGCGACCGCCCGGCCTCGGTCAACGCCCGCCAGAGTGCGGGACTCTGGGCGTTGCGCTTGGCCGGATTGGTCAGCGTCACCGTGGCGAGCGCGTCGTCGACGGTGAGCCGTACGCCGTCCTTGTCGAGAACAGGAGCGAGGTCCTGGTCGGGCGAAGCCATGGGGCGCCTCCGATGTGTGCGGTCATCACGCATTGCCTTACGGCATGCTAAGTGACTGCACAGTAACCACCCGGCCGATCACCCGACCGACCGGGTGGCCACCATCGAAGCCGATGGGCCGCCCGGGGTCAGGACGCGGCTTTCTTGCCCCGCGTCGCCCCGCCACGCCCACGCAGCGTGACCCCCGACTCACTGAGCATCCGGTGGACGAAGCCATACGAGCGGCCGGTTTCCTCGGCCAGTGCCCGAATGCTCGCACCGGAGTCGTACTTCTTCTTCAGGTCTGCCGCGAGCTTGTCGCGCGCGGCGCCGGTCACCCGGCTGCCCTTCTTCAGAGTCTCGGCCACCCGTGCCTCCTCATGGGAAGTGCGCTCTGGTCCCCTCATGATCACCCCTCCGGGGCGCGATGGCCACCCATTCGGCAAGGTCCGTGAGACATCGTTGTGACGACAGGAGCGCATCCCCACATACGGAATCTGTGATTCCGCCGAGGGCCGTCCACAGGGCCGAACGGGTTCATCCGCGAAGTACCAGGTCAGAAGCGGAAAGCGGCCGATCCCTTGTCGACAAAGGGATCGGCCGCAAAATCGATGTAGGACACACCTCGATACGAGGAGATCTCACACAGATGATGGATCACCGATAGGCCGAATGATCCATAGCCAGTGGATCAGGCATTCGATCAAACGCGGGCGACGCGATCGGATCTTCGGATCTTCGGATTTCAGGCGAGGGCGACCAGGTCCGCGTAGTCGGCGCCCCACAGGTCCTCGACGCCGTCGGGCAGCAGGATGATCCGCTCGGGCTGGAGCGCCTCCACGGCGCCCTCGTCGTGGGTGACGAGGACGACCGCGCCCTTGTAGGTGCGCAGGGCGCCGAGGATCTCCTCGCGGCTGGCGGGGTCGAGGTTGTTGGTCGGCTCGTCCAGGAGCAGGACGTTCGCGGAGGAGACGACCAGGGTGGCGAGGGCGAGACGGGTCTTCTCGCCGCCGGAGAGGACACCGGCCGGCTTGTCGACGTCGTCGCCGGAGAACAGGAACGAGCCGAGCGTCTTGCGGACCTCGACGAGGTCCAGGTCGGGGGCCGCCGAGCGCATGTTCTCCAGGACCGTGCGCTCCGGGTCCAGGGTCTCGTGCTCCTGGGCGTAGTAGCCGAGCTTGAGGCCGTGCCCCTCGATGACCTCGCCGGTGTCGGGCTGCTCGACGCCGCCGAGCAGCCGCAGCAGGGTGGTCTTGCCGGCGCCGTTGAGACCCAGGATGACGACCCGGGAGCCCTTGTCGATGGCCAGGTCGACGTCGGTGAAGATCTCCAGCGAGCCGTACGACTTCGACAGGCCCTCTGCGGTCAGCGGGGTCTTGCCGCAGGGCGAGGGTTCCGGGAAGCGCAGCTTGGCGACCTTGTCGGAGACGCGGACGGCGTCCAGGCCGGACAGCAGCTTGTCGGCGCGGCGGGCCATGTTCTGCGCGGCGACCGTCTTGGTGGCCTTGGCGCGCATCTTGTCGGCCTGCGAGTGCAGTGCGGCGGCCTTCTTCTCGGCGTTGGCACGCTCGCGCTTGCGGCGCTTCTCGTCGGCCTCGCGCTGCTGCTGGTAGAGCTTCCAGCCCATGTTGTAGACGTCGATCTGGGAGCGGTTGGCGTCCAGGTAGAAGACCTTGTTGACGACCGTCTCGACCAGGTCGACGTCGTGGGAGATCACGATGAAGCCGCCGCGGTAGGTCTTCAGGTAGTCGCGCAGCCAGACGATCGAGTCGGCGTCGAGGTGGTTGGTCGGCTCGTCGAGCAGGAGCGTGTCCGCGTCGGAGAACAGGATGCGGGCCAGCTCGATACGGCGGCGCTGACCGCCGGAGAGCGTGTGCAGGGGCTGGCCGAGCACCCGGTCGGGCAGGTTGAGCGCGGCGGCGATGGTGGCGGCCTCGGCCTCGGCGGCGTACCCGCCCTTGGTGAGGAACTCGGTCTCCTGGCGCTCGTACTGCCTGAGCGCCTTCTCGCGGGTGGCGCCCTGGCCGTTGGCGATGCGCTGTTCGTTCTCGCGCATCTTGCGGATCAGTACGTCCAGGCCGCGCGCGGAGAGGACGCGGTCGCGGGCGAGCACGTCGAGGTCGCCGGTGCGGGGGTCCTGCGGAAGGTAGCCGACCTCGCCGGAGCGGGTGACGGTGCCCGCGGCGGGGATGCCGTCACCGGCCAGGACCTTGGTGAGGGTGGTCTTGCCTGCGCCGTTGCGGCCGACCAGGCCGATACGGTCGCCCTTGGCGACGCGGAAGGTGGCGTTCTCGATGAGGATGCGCGCACCGGCGCGCAGCTCGATACCGGAGGCGGAGATCACGGACAGACTCCAGAGCGTACGGATAGTGACGGGTGGGCGGCTGAGGACGTTCCCGCCGTCTAATGCGCGAGGAGAATGGCCATGGGCCAAGTCTAACGGGGCGGCGCAAGCGCTTTTTCGGTGCGCGGGTGTTCGGGGCGGCCCACGCCGGGCCTCTCGTTGCCCAGCGGTGTGCGGTGCGGAGCGATTCCGCCCAGGTCGTCCACGGCGACGAGCTGCGCGGTCCAGGCGCCGTGCGCGCAGGGCTGGGCGACGAGCAGGGCGGGGCCGTGACGTACGGCACGTTCGGGGCGGAACGCGCAGCCCGCGCGTGCGGGCAGCACCCAGCGCAGGTCGCCGTCGGCGGTGCGGTACGCGGCGATGCGGGCCGGGGTCACAATCGCGAGGATGCTGCGGCCCAGGGGGCGCAGGACGCCGGCGCCGCCCCTGGTGCGCAGCCAGCCGGTCGCCGCGGGCAGGGCGCGGTGCCAGCGCACGGAGCGGCCGTCGGTGTCGGTGACGAGTCCGTCGTCCCAGACGGTGAACGTGTGCCCGCGCGCGGGCAGCACGCTGAGCGGGCGGCGCCCCACGCGCGCGTAGCGCCAGCGCAGGGTCCGCCCGTCGTAGGCCTCGACGACGTCGCCACGCGCGCGTGCGGTGTGCGCGGGCGGGCCGGGGGTGAGGCGGTCGCCGTAGGGGACGGGACGGATCTGGTGGACGACGGAGAGGAGCGCGGCCGCGAGGAGAAGGGCGAGGACGAGTGGGCGCTTGAGGGGTCTGCGGGCGGGGGGTGCTCCCGGGAGGGCGGCCGGAGGCCGCTGTGGGAGGTCCGCCGAAGACTGCTCCGGAACGGTGGCCCGGGGCTGCTTGGGGTGGGCGGTCGCATACGGCTGGGGGCGGGCGGTCAGGGACTGCTCGGGGAGGACCACCGCATACGGCTCGGGACGGGCGGTCAGGGACTGCTCGCGGCGGGCTGTCGGAGACTGGTCGCGGCGGGCGCTCGCAGACTGCTCAGGGCAGGCCTCGGTGTCGGGTGGCTCGGTCCTCCCGTGGTGCAGAACCGCCACCCCTTCTCCCCTTCGGCGCCCGGGCGGGCGCCCCTGTGCCATGAGTCAGGCGCAGAGCGTAGCCATGCCTTGGACGGGCGGGCGGGCGTGACGCGGGGGCGGGGCGGGACGTCGCCCGTTCGGGCGTTCGTCCGGTCATCGGCGCGAAGTGGCGGCACGGATGGCGCAAGGTGGTTGCAGGGGACGGTGCGAGCAGAAGGCGGTGCCCCATGCAGTTCGACGACGACGCGAACCTGGACACCTCCGAGGTGCAGGATGTGCGGGGCAGCCGGATCCCGGGCGGGAAGGCGACCGTGGGCGGCGGCCTGGTCGGCCTGATCGCGCTGCTTCTCGGCCTGTTCCTCGGTGTCGGCCCGGACCAGCTGGGGCTCTCCTCCGGGGACAGCTCGCCCGCGCCCGCCTCCTCCTCGCTGGCGCAGGTGCAGCAGAGCTGCCGTACCGGACAGGACGCGAACAGCAAGGAGGACTGCCGGATCGTGGCCGTGGTCAACAGCGTGCAGGACTTCTGGACGCAGGAGTTCCGGCAGCGCCACGGCACCTACACGGCCTCCCCCACGGTCTTCTTCAGCGGGCGGGTCGGCACCGCGTGCGGGACGGCGACCGCGGCGGTGGGGCCGTTCTACTGCCCGGGCGACCGGAAGGTCTATCTGGACCTCGGCTTCTTCGACGAGCTGCGGTCCAAGTTCGGGGCGAGCGGCGGGCCGTTCGCCCAGGCGTACGTCGTGGCGCACGAGTACGGGCACCATGTGCAGGACCTGATGGGCACGTTGAGCAGGTCGCAGTCCAACCTGACCGGCGTGAACAGCAATTCGGTGCGGGTGGAGCTGCAGGCCGACTGCTACGCCGGGGTGTGGGCGCACCACGCCACGACCACGAAGAACGAGTCGACCGGCCGGCCGCTGATCACCAGTCTGACGGCCGCGGACATCCAGGACGGGCTGGACGCGGCGGCGGCCGTGGGCGACGACCGGATCCAGGAGCGGTTCCAGGGGCGGGTGACGCCGGAGACGTGGACGCACGGGTCGGCGCAGCAGCGGCAGCAGTGGTTCTACCAGGGGTACCGGAGCGGGGACATGGCGCGCTGCAACACCTTCCGCTGAGCGTCCGACCTGCAACGACGGTGCGGACCGGGGACGTTGTCAGTGCCGGGTGCAAGACTGGGGACCAGGCCGGAACGACGGCTTTCGGGGGGACCGGTACACGAGGGAGTGATCGGGATGGCAGGCACGAGTGGCGGGCGGCCGAGTATCTATCCGTCGCTGCTGTACGCGGACGCGAAGGCGGCGATCAAGCAGCTGACGGAGGCCTTCGGCTTCACCGAACTGTCGGTGTACGAGGGCGAGGACGGCATGGTGCTCCACGCCGAGCTGGTGCAGGGCAACGGCGCGATCATGCTGGGCTCCAAGGGCCGCGGCGGCCGGTTCGACGCGGCGATGGAGAGCGCGGGCCCGACCGGGGTGTACCTCGTCGTGGACGACGTCGACGCACACCACCAGCGCGCCGTGGACCACGGCGCCGAGATCCTGATGCCCCCGACGGACCAGGACTACGGTTCGCGGGACTACATGGCCCGGGACGTCGAGGGCAACATCTGGAGCTTCGGCACGTACGCCCCGGAGATAGGGGTCTGATCCGCCTCGGCCCGACCCGTCCGGCCGGCCCGGTCCGGTCCGTCCCTGCCCCTAACCGCCGGTGTGCACCTGGAAGGCGGCCCTGCGGACGGCTTTGGCCAGCGCCGGGTCGGGGTGGGCGGCGGCGAGCGCGACCAGGACCTGCACGGTGCGTGGGTGACCGACCGCGCGCACCTCGTCGAGCAGTACGGGGACGGTGGGCTGCAGCGCCGACTCCAGGTGGCGGACCAGCAGCGGCGCCTCGCCGTGGTCGGCGACCGCGGCGGCCGTGTCCACCCAGAGCCAGGTCGCCTCTTCCCTGGTGAGCACCTCGTGGGCGTCCTCGGGGTCGACCCCGTCGTGCTCGGCCAGCCACAGCAGGGCGTACGGCCGCAGGGTCGGCTCGTCGGCGACCGCGCGGACGTCCGGTTCGGCGGGGGCGCCGACGACGCGCAGCGCCTCGAAGGCGAGGCCGCGCAGCAGGGCGTCCTCGCCACGGGCGGCGTCCACGAGTTCGGTGACGGCACCGCCGACGGGGCGGGCGGCGAGCCAGGCGCGGTACTCGGCCCGGGCCGCGTTGGGGCGCAGCTGGGCACAGCCGCGCAGCATCTCCTCGGCGGCGACCTCGATGTTCCCGGCGGGGCTCTGCGCGGCGACGCAGATCTGCTCCAGCTTGACCCAGACCGCCCAGCTGCCCAGCGGGGTGAGGGTGGCCTGGCCGTCGCCGTAGGTCAGCGCGCCGACGGAGGCGAGGGCGTGCAGGGCCCAGTCGAGGAGAGGGGCGAGCTCGGCCTCGTCGGCGGGGGCCGGGTCCTCGGCCGGGGTGTGCTCCGCCGGGTCGGCGTCGGCGGAGCGCACGGCGGCGAGCGGCCCGGCGGTCCCGGTCTCCGTGTCGTAGGGGACCTCGCAGCGCTCGGTGCGCAGTTCGGTGACCCGCTGCCCCAGCAGGTCCAGGAGCTGCTCGACCGGGACGGGACCGGCGGACAGCTGGAGGAAGGAGAGCACCTGGGGCATGGCCGAGACGACCTCGGCGACGGCGGCGGCCTCGAACTCCGCGGGCTCCGGGTGAGCGAGCGACCAGGCGTCGAAGAGGGCGACCCAGCCGCGCAGCACGGCACTGTCGTCGCGGTCCCAGGCGCGCAGGCGCCAGCCGGGTCGTGCGCTGTCGCCGTGCACCTCGACCAGACCGGCGAGGCGGGCGGTGTCCCAGTCGGCGCGGACCTGAGCGACGGTCAGGCCCAGGTCTTCGGACGCGCGTTCGGCGGACGCGTCGGAGAGGGTGGCCTTGCCGTCGGCGGTGGCGCCGTCGCTGCCGGGCCCGAGGGCGGTGTCGGCCCAGTGGGCCACGCGGGCCGCGCCGGCGAGGCCGAACCGAGCCATTCTGGCCAGCTCGGCGGGGGCCGGGGTGCCCTCGGGCGGGCGGGGTGCGGGGCGGCGCGCGGGCCGCTGGTTCATCGCTCGGGGGGCGGCGGCCAGGGGTCGCGTTCGGACGAGTCGAAGCCTTGAGTCGCGCGGGATACGGGACGTCACGGGTGCAGTCTTCCGGTTGACGGTCCGAAAACCCAAACGGAATGTCACGGCGGGCGACGGGGCTGGCCAACGCACGGGGTGCGAGGGGAGGCGAGGAGACATGTTCAGGCCAGTGGTACGGCCTTAAACGGAACCTTCGGAACCGGCTGGAATCGGGGTCTCCGGCTTGGGACGGGATGGGGCCGGGGCGCAGAGGGGAAGGACCGGCGGGTGCGGGAAGAATCACATCGGGGGTGCCATCGGACGAAGGGGCGCGCAACCGGGGGGCGCGTGCATCGGAGGGCGCACGCATCAGGGGGCGCGCATCGGGCGGCGCGTGTCTGTGGGACCGCGCCCATCCGGCAGTCCGGCAGCGCGCACACCAGGGAGCGCACGCGCCGGGGCACATCACATCGGGGGCGCGTCACATCAGCGGTGTGAGGAACCGGCGCAGTCGTTCCTCGTACTCCTCCGGGTCGGCGTTCCACATCGCGCCGTGCGGGGCGTTCGGGACGGTGTGCAGGGCCACCCGGTCGGGGCGCCGCTCGGCGAGCCGGCGGGAGTACATCCAGGGGGCCACCGTGTCGTCCGGGCCGTGCACGATCAGGGTGGGCACGGTGAGGTGGTCCGGGTCGACGGGGTCGCCGACGTGGTCGGCGTGCAGGCCGGCGCGGCCCTGGGCGGCGCGCACCGCGAGCGGCAGCAGGGGCTCGGGGGTGTGCCGGGCCTGGGCGAGGGCGCGCAGGGTGGCCTCCCAGCTGAGCACCGGGGAGTCCAGGACAAGGCCGGAGACGCGTTCGCGCAGTGCCGAGTGGGCGGCGGCGCGCAGCGCCATGGTGGCGCCGGTGGACCAGCCGTACAGGACGACACGGCGGGCGCCGTAGCGGACGGCGTAGCGGATCGCCGCGTCCAGGTCGCGCCACTCGCTCTCGCCGAGGTGGTTCAGGCCGTCCGGGGGGCGCGGGGCGCCGAGGTCGCCGCGGTAGGCGAGGGCGAGCACCGGCAGGCGCCGGGCGTGCAGGAACGCCATGACGTTCATGGGGTGCTCGCGGGTGGTGCCGAGACCGTGCACCGCGATCACCCAGGTGTCCCGGTGGCCGGGCACGAACCAGGCGGGCAGCGCGCCGAGTTCGCCGGGCAGGTCGATGTCGGCGTACTCCAGGCCCAGGGCGGTGCCCGGGTTGCCGATGTGGACATTGGCGGTGAGCCAGGCCCTGTCGCCGGTCTCGAAGGTGCCGTGGGTCACGCGCTCCAGCCGCCGTACGACGGTGTCGGCGGTGTTCGCGGCGGCCTCCAGGACGGCTCCGACGACCGCGTGCGAGCCGTCGCCGGCCAGGCCGTAGGTGCCGGGGCGCAGCGAGGCCAGATCCCGGGTGAGGGTGATGCGGCCGGCCGCGGTGCCGTGCACGGTGAGCCGGGGTTCGGTGGGCAGGGGCCGGCCGGGCGGTGCCTTCAGCGCGGCGTCACTGGCGAACCGCCCCGCGGCCACGCCGGCCGCACCGGCGGCGAGTACGGCACCGACTGCAGCGGCCGTGACTTTGACTGGGCGCACCTGTCCAGTGTCGGCGCGGACATCGACGGCGGCCAGTGGAGCGGAGGGGGCTTCTGCGAGCGGGGCGGGCTTTCGGGCGGGCGCGGACGGTCCGGCACCTCCGGAAAGGTCCGTCGCGGCTCAGCGCCGTCGCGGCTCAGCGCCGTCGCGGCCGGCAAGGAGCGAGGGCGATCCGAGCGGGCTCAGCCCTGTCGCTGCCCATAACCGCGGAGCCGCTCGCCCGCCTCCGCCACCTGTTCCGGGGACAGCAGGCTCGGGGTCAGACCGGGCACCGAGGACGCCGTCAGCCACAGCCGGCACATCCACTCCAGCTGGGCGGTGCGGTCGTAGGCCCGGGTCAGGGTGGTGCCGTAGGTGATCGTGCCGTGGTTCTGGAGGAGGCAGCCGGAGCGGTCGGTCAGGGCGCGGAGCATGTTCTCGGCCAACTCGTCGGAGCCGTACGTCGCATACGGGGCAACCCGGACCGCGCCACCGAGAGCGGCGGACATGTAGTGGATCGCCGGCAGCTCGGGGACGAGCGTCGAGACGGCCGTCGCGTGGACGGCGTGGGTGTGGACGACCGCCCCGGCGTCGGTGCTGCCGTATACCGCGAGGTGCATCGGCAGTTCGCTGGTCGGGACCAGGGTGCCGAGGACCTGGCGGCCGGAGAGGTCCACGCCCGTCACGTCGTCCGGGGTGAGCCTGTCGTACGGCACGCCCGACGGCGTGACCAGCACGGTGTCGCCGACGCGGACCGAGACGTTGCCGGAGGTGCCGACGACCAGTCCGTCGGACACCGTGCGCCGGGCTGTGGCGACGAGTTCGCGCCAGGCACTCGCCTCCTCCGCGCGTACATCCCGCCTTCGCGGCTCCGACACACCCTGTGCGCCGGCGCGTCCGTCCCGTCCGTCACGCTCGTCCCGCCGCTGCTCAGCCATGGCCCGATCCTGCCAGGCGACGCCCCAACCGCCCCGCGCGGCAGGGCACTTTAGACCGGGCGTCCCGAATCCAGTAGAGCGCAAATCGCCCCAAAGCGTTCCATTTCACGGCTTGGCCGAAGATCGCCGAGGATACGCCGATCTTCCAATAATCTCTGGACGATTTTTCGTACACGTCGCCATTCCGGGGGGAAACATGGCCCGTGACCGCATTCCACCGTCCCGCCACCGCGTCCGCGTCCTGGCGGCGTCCTTGGCGGCGCTCGCCCTCGCGGGGACCACGGCCGCGCTCGCCGGGCTACCGGCGGCCGCGGCGAGCCTGCCGAAGGGGCACGACGTCTCCTCGCACCAGAAGAGCGTCGACTGGCCGAGCGCCAAGGCGAAAGGCGCCAGGTTCGTATACATCAAGGCAACCGAGTCCACCACCTACCTCAACCCCTACTTCGGCCAGCAGTACAACGGTTCGCGCCAGGCGGGAATCGTGCGGGGCGCCTACCACTTCGCCCTGCCGGACAAGTCGTCGGGCGCCCGGCAGGCCGCGTACTTCGTCAGCCACGGCGGCACCTGGACGGCGGACGGCTGGACGCTGCCGCCCGCGCTCGACGTCGAGTACAACCCGTACGACAAGAAGCACAGGTGCTACGGACTGAGCCACTCCAGGATGATCAAGTGGATCAGGTCCTTCAGCGATGAACTGCAGCGGGAGACCGGCCGGCGGCCGGTGATCTACACGACCACCAACTGGTGGAACCTCTGCACCGGTGGCAGCAGCGCGTTCGCCGCCGACCATGCGCTGTGGATCGCCCGCCACGGCTCGGCGGACGCGGGAGCACTGCCGGCCGGATGGTCGTCCTGGACCTTCTGGCAGTACGACAACAGCGGCAGCCTGCCGGGTGACCAGAATCTCTTCAACGGGTCGGCGGGCCGGCTGAAGTCGTTCGCCATGGGCCTCTAGTCAAGGCGGGACTGGGCCGCCGGACCGGCACCGGGACGGCGGCCTCGGTCCACCCCGCCCCCGGACATCGCAAAGTTGATTCCAGACACCACCAGGACCGCCCCAGTTCACCTTCCGTTCATCCAGGTTGCCTACGGTCCAACAGCCAATGACCTCGAAAGATTGCCTGGGTAAATGGAAAACTTCTCGCTGATCTTGGCGATTGTGGTGGTAACCGCACTCGCGTTTGATTTCACGAACGGTTTCCACGACACCGCCAACGCGATGGCCACGACCATCTCGACCGGTGCGCTCAAGCCCAAGATCGCGGTGACCATGTCCGCCGCGCTCAACCTGGTGGGCGCCTTCCTCTCGGTGGAGGTCGCCAACACGATCTCCAAGGGTCTCGTCGACGAGAACGGCATTCGTCCCGAGGTCATCTTCGCCGCACTCGTCGGCGCCATCCTCTGGAACCTCGTGACCTGGCTGGTGGGCCTGCCCTCCAGTTCCTCGCACGCCCTGATGGGTGGTCTGATCGGCGCCACCGTCGCCTCCGCCGGCCTCGGCGCGGTCCACGGCGACGTGCTCGTCACCAAGGTCCTGCTCCCGGCGGTCGCCGCCCCCGTGGTCGCGGGCCTCGCGGCGATGCTCGCCACCCGCCTGTCCTACGGGATCGGCAAGAACGCCGACGACAACGCCACCCGCAAGGGCTTCCGCGCCGGCCAGATCGCCTCCGCCGGACTGGTCTCGCTCGCGCACGGCACCAACGACGCGCAGAAGACGATGGGCATCATCACCCTCGCGCTGATCGCGGGCGGCTCCATCGCCCCCGGCTCGAACCCTCCCACCTGGGTCATCCTCTCCGCCGGCCTCGCGATCGCGCTCGGCACCTACATCGGCGGCTGGCGGATCATCCGCACCATGGGCAAGGGCCTGACCGACCTCCAGCCGCAGCAGGGCTTCGCCGCCCAGACCAGCGCGGCCACCGCCATCCTGGCCTCCTCCCACCTCGGCTTCTCCCTCTCCACCACGCACGTCGTCTCCGGTTCGGTGATGGGCGCGGGCCTCGGCCGCAAGGGCGGCACGGTCCGCTGGTCCACCGCGACCCGGATGATGGTCGCCTGGGTGCTCACGCTCCCGGCCGCCGCGCTGGTCGGCGCCCTAGCCGAGTCCGTGACGGACCTCGGCGACTGGGGCACGGCGGTCGTCGCCGTCTTCCTCGTGGCCGCCAGCGCCGCGATCTGGAAGCTCTCCCGCCGCGAGGTCGTGGACAGCGCCAACGTCACCGACGCCGTGGAGCCGGCCGGCGTGGTGACCACGGCGATCGCCGCCGTGACCCCGCCCCCCGCGGGCCCGGTCGCGGAGGACCTGACCGCCACGATCCCCTCCCCTTCCCCCGCCCCGGCTGCTCCCGCGACCGACCCGGCCGCCACCGTCTGACCCCGAGGAAGAAGCGACATGAACATCGACTGGGCAGCCATCGGCTCCGTCTTCGGCGTCAGCCTCGTGGCCACGGTGGGTCTGGTGGCCCTGTTCACCCTCGGCATCAAGGGCCTCTCCGCCCGCGAACGCGCCACCGCTCAGGGCAACTCCGCGACCCTGGCCGTGACCGCCGCCTACCTCTGCTTCGCCGGCTGCGCGGCCGCCGTGGCATGGGGTATCCACCTGATCGTGGCGAAGGCCTGACGCGGCAGCACCTCACAGGCATCGAGAAGGCTCCTCTCCCGTCCGCTCGGAGAGGAGCCTTCGGCATGTCCCACAGGCCCCGCAGGGCAACCGGTGTGGGCCTTCCCACACACTCCCCTCCCAGGTCAACGGCAAGTTGACGGGTCTTCCAGGGCGTGGTGGACTTCCGGAGCCATGTACGGCGGCAAGGGAGGAAGCCGGTGTGAATCCGGCGCGGTCCCGCCACTGTCACCGGGGTAGCAATCCCCGGGAGCCAGGAACTCTCACCGCCGGTCTCGTCGAACCAGGGCGCGGACACCCTGAGTGAGGACATATCGCCATGCGCGGCTGCCGACCGAGGTTCAGTACCCGGCCCGTCCCCGACCCCGCGGCCGGCTGAGCCGATGGGTGCCGATCGCGTCTTCGCGTACGGCGCCGCCGCCGGCCTTCTCGGTGATCTGCTGCTCGGCGACCCGCGCCGGGGGCATCCGGTCGCCGTGTTCGGGCGGGCGGCCGGGGCCGTGGAGCGGGTGCTGTGGCGGGACCACCGCGGGTGGGGCGCGCTGCACACCGCCGTGTGCGCCGGTGGCGCCATGGCGCTGGGTGCCGTTGCCCAACGGGTCGTACGACCGTCCACCGCCTCGTCCGTCACGCTCACCGCGGCCGCCACCTGGGCCGTCGTCGGGGGCACTTCACTCGCCCGCGAGGCCCGCGTCATCGGGCGTGCCCTGGAGGCGGGCGACGTCGAGGCGGCCCGTGCGCGGCTGCCGCATCTGTGCGGACGGGACCCGCAGGCCCTGGACGCCGACGGGATCGCACGGGCGGTCGTGGAGTCCGTCGCCGAGAACACCAGCGACGCCGTCGTCGGCGCGCTGGTGTGGGGAGCCGTCGGCGGGGTGCCGGGGCTGCTCGGGTTCCGGGCCGTCAACACCCTGGACGCCATGGTCGGGCACAAGTCGGCCCGGTACCGGCGGTACGGGTGGGCTTCGGCGCGGCTGGACGACGTGGCGGGGTGGCCGGGAGCGCGGCTCACCGCCGTACTGGCCGCCCTGGCCGGGAGTGACACCAAGGGAGCGGTGCGGGCCTGGCGGGCCGACGCGGCGAAGCATCCGAGTCCCAACGCCGGGCCCGTGGAGGCTTCGTTCGCCGGGGCGTTGGGGGTGCGGCTCGGGGGGACGTTGTCGTATGGCGGGCGGGTCGAGCACCGGCCGGTGCTGAACGGGGAGGGGCGGGCCGTGGAAGTCGCGGACATCGATCGGGCGGTGCGGTTGTCGCGGCGGGTGGGGTGGCTGGCGTTGGGGGCGAGTGCGGCGGGGGCCCTGCTGCGCAAATCGCTCTCGGGGAGGGCGTCATGAACAACGGAGGCCTCCTCGTAGCCGGTACCACCTCCGACGCCGGTAAGAGCGTCGTCACCGCAGGTATCTGCCGGTGGCTGGTGCGGCAGGGTGTGAAAGTCGCGCCGTTCAAGGCACAGAACATGTCCCTCAACTCCTTTGTCACGCGCGAAGGTGCCGAGATCGGGCGGGCACAGGCCATGCAGGCGCAGGCCTGCCGGGTGGAGCCGACCGCGCTCATGAACCCCGTGCTGCTCAAGCCCGGTGGCGAGCAGAGCAGTCAGGTCGTGCTGCTCGGCAGGCCGGTCGGTGAGCTGAGCGCGCGCGGGTACCACGGTGGGCGGCAGCAGCGGCTGCTCGGCACCGTGCTCGACTGTCTCGCCGAGTTGCGGGGCACGTATGACGCGGTGATCTGTGAGGGCGCCGGCAGTCCGGCGGAGATCAACCTGCGGCGGACCGACATCGTGAACATGGGGATCGCCCGGAACGCCGGGTTGCCCGTGCTCGTGGTCGGGGACATCGACCGCGGGGGCGTCTTCGCCTCCTTCTTCGGGACGGTGGCACTGCTGTCGCCGGAGGATCAGGCCCTCGTCGCCGGGTTCCTCGTCAACAAGTTCCGGGGGGACGTCTCGCTGCTCGAACCCGGGCTGGACATGCTGCACGGGCTCACCGGGCGGCACACCTACGGCGTCCTGCCCTTCCGGCACGGGCTCGGGATCGACGAGGAGGACGGGCTCCGGGTCTCCCTGCGGGGGACCGTCCGGGAGTCGAACACGGCCCCGCCCGTCGGGGAGGACGTGCTCCGGGTCGCCGTCTGCGCGATCCCGCTGATGTCCAACTTCACCGACGTGGACGCGCTGGCCGCCGAACCGGGCGTGGTGGTGCGGTTCGTGGACCGGCCGGAAGAGCTGGCCGACGCCGATCTCGTGGTGGTTCCGGGGACCCGGGGAACGGTCCGGGCCCTGGAGTGGCTGCGGGAGCGGGGGCTGGCCGAGGCACTGCGGCGCCGGGCCGCCGAGGGGCGGCCCGTGCTCGGCGTCTGCGGCGGCTTCCAGATCCTCGGCGAGCACATCGAGGACGAGGTCGAGAGCCGCAAGGGGGCCGTCGACGGGCTCGGTGTGCTGCCCGTACGCGTCCGGTTCGCCCGGGAGAAGACGCTCACCCGGCCCGTCGGAGAGGCCCTCGGCGAGCGCGTCGAGGGGTACGAGATCCATCACGGGGTCGGCGAAGTGACCGGCGGGGAACCCTTCTTGGACGGCTGCCGGGTCGGGCAGACCTGGGGCACGCACTGGCACGGTTCCCTGGAGTCGGACGGTTTCCGCCGGGCCTTCCTGCGCGAGGTGGCGGCCGCCGCGGGCCGCCGGTTCGTGCCGGCCCCCGACACCTCGTTCGCCGCGCTGCGCGAGGAGCAGCTCGACCGGCTCGGCGACCTGATCGAACAGCACGCGGACACGGACGCGCTCTGGCGGCTCATCGAGTCGGGCGCGCCGCAAGGACTGCCTTTCATTCCACCGGGAGCGCCCGCATGAGCACTGTGTTGTTGTTGTCGACCGCAGACACCGATCTGCTGGCGGCCCGGGCCGCCTCCGGTGCCGACTACCGGATCGGCAATCCGACGCGCGTCGACGTCACGGCGGAGCTGCCCGCGCTCGTCGAGGGCGCGGACATCGCCGTCGTACGGCTGCTCGGCGGCAAGCGTGCCTGGGAGGACGGGCTCGCCGCGCTGCGGGCCGCCGGTATCCCGACCGTGCTGCTGGGCGGCGAGACGGTGCCGGACGCCGAGCTGATGGCCGAGTCGTCGGTGCCGGCGGGTGTGGTCGCCGAGGCCCTCAGGTACCTCGTCGAGGGCGGCCCCGCCAACCTCACCGAGCTGGCCCGGTTCCTGTCCGACACCGTGCTGCTGACCGGCGAGGGGTTCGTCGAGCCGCAGAAGATGCCCGAGTTCGGCGTCCACGGCACCCGGACCCGGGAGAGCGGCCGGCCGACCGTCGGGGTGCTCTTCTACCGGGCCCATGAACTGAGCGGCAACACCGGCTTCGTGGACACCCTGTGCGACGCGATCGAGGCACGCGGCGCCAACGCCCTTCCGGTGTACTGCGGTTCGCTGCGCGGGGCGGACCCCGGGCTGTACGAGATCCTCGCCGGGGCCGACGCGCTGGTCGCCACCGTCCTGGCGGCCGGCGGCACGCACGCCTCGCAGGCCTCGGCCGGCGGCGACGAGGAGGCCTGGGACATCGGGGCGCTCGCCGACCTCGACGTGCCGGTGCTGCAGGGCCTCTGCCTGACCTCCTCCCGGCAGGCCTGGGACGAGTCCGACGCCGCCCTCTCCCCCATGGACGCGGCGATGCAGGTCGCGATCCCGGAGTTCGACGGACGGCTGATCACGGTCCCCTTCTCCTTCAAGGAGCGGGTCGATGACGATGGAGCCGACGTTCCGGTGTACGTCGCCGACCCCGAGCGGGCCGGACGCGTCGCCGGAATCGCCGTACGGCACGCGCGGCTGCGGCACAAGCCGAACGCGGAGAAGAAGATCGCGCTGGTCTTCACCGCGTACCCGACCAAGCACTCGCGCGTCGGCAACGCCGTCGGACTGGACACCCCCGCCTCGGCGGTGCGGGTGCTGGATGCGCTGCGGGATGCCGGGTACGCGGTCGAAGGGCACCCCGACGACGGCGACGAGTTGATCCACCGGCTCATCAACGCCGGTGGCCACGACGTCGAATGGCTCACCGAGGAGCAGCTGGCCGCAGCGCCCGCGCGGGTGCCGCTCGCGGACTACCGGGCGTGGTTCGAGAAGCTCGACCCGCAGCTCGGGGACGCGATGACGGAGGCGTGGGGTGAGCCGCCGGGCTCGCTGTACGTCGACGGCGAGGACATCGTGCTGGCCTCCCTCCAGTTCGGGAACGTCGTCGTCATGATCCAGCCGCCGCGCGGCTTCGGCGAGAACCCGATCGCGATCTACCACGACCCCGACATGCCGCCGTCCCACCACTACATGGCGGCGTACCGGTGGCTCGACAACTCCTTCGGCGCCGACGCGATCGTCCACATGGGCAAGCACGGCACCCTGGAGTGGCTGCCCGGCAAGGGCCTCGGCCTCAGCGGCGGGTGCGCGCCGGACGCCGTACTCGGGGAACTGCCGCTGGTCTACCCGTTCATCGTCAACGACCCCGGTGAGGGCACCCAGGCCAAGCGGCGCGGGCACGCCACGGTCGTCGACCACCTGGTGCCGCCGATGGCCCGTGCCGACACCTACGGCGACCTGGCCAAACTGGAGCAGCTGCTCGACGAGTACGCGCTGGTCTCCGACCTGGACCCGACGAAGGCACCGGCCGTGCGGGCGCAGATCTGGACGCTGGTGAAGGCGGCCGAGCTCCACCACGACCTGCACGTGGACGAGCAGCCGGAGGAAGACGACTTCGACTCGTTCGTCATGCACATCGACGGCTATCTGTGCGAGATCAAGGACGTGCAGATCCGCGACGGCCTGCACATTCTGGGTGGCGGTCCGGTCGGCGAGCCGCGCGTGAACCTGGTGCTGGCGGTGCTGCGCGCCTCGCAGGTGTGGGGCGGGCAGGCCAACGCGCTGCCGGGGCTCAGGGCCTGCTTCGCGGCCCATTTCGGGCTGGTGGAGAAGGAGTTGCTGGCCGAGCCGGGCGCGCCGGTGAAGGTGCCGGTGGAGCTGACGGATCTCGTCGAGGGCCCGTCGCGTACCGCGGCCGACGCGATCGACCTGCTGGAACAGCTGTGCCGCCGGGTCGCGGAGGGCATGGAGCAGCGGGACTGGGCCGTCGCCGAGAGCCGGGCTCTCGTACGGGAGGTGCTCGGCACCGAACTCCCGGACGGCGTGGCGGTACTGGAGTTCGCGTGCACCGAGGTCGTGCCGCGTCTCGCCCGGACCACGGACGAGATCGGGCACATCCTCAAGGCCCTGGACGGCGGTTACGTCCCGGCCGGCCCGTCCGGCTCCCCCACCCGCGGCCTGGTCAACGTCCTCCCCACCGGCCGGAACTTCTACTCGGTCGACCCCAAGGCCATCCCGTCCCGGCTGAGCTGGGAGGTCGGCCAGTCGCTCGCGGACTCGCTGGTGCAGCGGTACCTCCAGGACACGGGCGAGTACCCGAAGTCCGTCGGCCTGACGGTGTGGGGCACGTCGGCGATGCGCACGCAGGGCGACGACATCGCCGAGATCCTGGCGCTGCTGGGCTGCCGTCCGGTGTGGGACGAGGCGTCGCGGCGCGTGACCGGCTTCGAGGTGGTCCCCCTCGGCGAGCTGGGCCGGCCGCGCATCGATGTCACGGTGCGGATCTCCGGCTTCTTCCGGGACGCGTTCCCGCACGTGGTCGGGCTGATCGACGATGCGGTGCGCAGGGTCGCCGAGCTGGACGAGCCGGCGGAGTCCAACTACGTGCGGGCCCACGCCGACGAGGACACGGCCGAACACGGCGACCGGCGGCGCGCGACGGCCCGTATCTTCGGCTCCAAGCCGGGGGCCTACGGCGCCGGGCTGCTGCCGCTGATCGACGCCCGCAACTGGCGCTCCGACGCCGACCTCGCCGAGGTGTACGCGGTGTGGGGCGGTTACGCCTACGGGCGCGGGCTCGACGGGCGGGCGGCGCGCGGGGACATGGAGACCGCGTTCAAGCGGATCGCCGTCGCCGCGAAGAACGTGGACACCCGTGAGCACGACCTCGTGGACGCCGACGACTACTTCCAGTACCACGGCGGCATGGTCGCCATGGTGCGCCATCTGACCGGCACCAACCCCGAGGCCTACGTGGGTGATTCGGCCACGCCGGACCAGGTGCGGACCCGGACGCTGGGCGAGGAGACGCACCGCGTCTTCCGGGCTCGGGTCGTGAACCCCCGCTGGATGGCGGCCATGCGCCGGCACGGCTACAAGGGTGCCTTCGAGATGGCGGCGACCGTCGACTACCTCTTCGGCTACGACGCCACCGCCGGGGTCGTGGACGACTGGATGTACGAGAAGCTCAGCGCGGAGTACGTCTTCGACGCGGAGAACCGGGACTTCATGAAGAAGTCCAACCCGTGGGCGCTGCGCGGCATCACCGAACGGCTCCTGGAGGCCGCCGACCGGGGCCTGTGGGCCGAGCCGGACGCGGACACCCTGGAGCGGCTGCGCGCCACCTACCTGGAGTTGGAAGGCGACTTGGAGGGCGACGACCAGTGAGCACCCCCTTCCCCTTTACGGCCGTCGTCGGTCAGGACGACCTGCGGCTCGCGCTGCTGCTGAACGCCGTCTCGCCGGCGGTCGGCGGCGTGCTGGTGCGCGGTGAGAAGGGCACGGCGAAGAGCACCGCCGTACGTGCCCTGTCGGCGCTGCTGCCGGGCGTGGACGTCGTCGCCGGCTGCCGTTTCTCCTGCGACCCGGCCGCCCCGGACCCGGTCTGCCCGGACGGCCCGCACGAACCGGGCGCCTACGAGTCCCGCCCGGCGCGGATGGTCGAACTGCCGGTCGGTGCCTCCGAGGACCGGCTGGTGGGCGCGCTGGACATCGAGCGTGCCCTGGCGGAGGGCGTGAAGGCCTTCGAGCCGGGCCTGCTGGCCGACGCGCACCGGGGCATCCTCTACGTCGACGAGGTCAACCTCCTCCACGACCACCTGGTCGACCTGCTGCTGGACGCGGCCGCGATGGGCGCGTCGTACGTGGAGCGCGAGGGGGTGTCGGTCCGGCACGCGGCGCGCTTCCTGCTCGTCGGGACGATGAACCCGGAAGAGGGCGAGCTGCGGCCCCAGTTGCTCGACCGGTTCGGGCTCACGGTCGAGGTGGCCGCCTCCCGCGAGCCCGACCAGCGGGTGGAGGTCGTACGGCGGCGGCTCGCGTACGACGACGATCCGGCCGGTTTCGCGACGCGTTGGGCCGGTGAGGAGGCCGCCGTACGGCAACGAATCGTGGCGGCACGGGAGTTGCTGCCGTCGGTGCGGCTGGGCGACGGGTCGCTGCGGCAGATCGCGGCGACCTGCGCGGCCTTCGAGGTCGACGGCATGCGCGCCGACATCGTGATGGCCCGGACGGCGACCGCGCTGGCCGCGTGGGCCGGACGGACCGAGGTGCTGGCGGAGGACGTGCGCCAGGCGGCGCTGCTGGCGCTGCCGCACCGCAGGCGCCGTAATCCCTTCGACGCCCCGGGACTCGACGAGGACAAGCTGGACCAGACGCTGGAGGAGTTCTCCGGCGAGGACGACGAGGACCCCGATCCGGACGGCCCCGGCGGAGGGGGCGGCGGGCCGGCGCCCGAGGACGGCGGCCCGCAGGGCGGCGACACGGGTGCGCGGCCCGAGGCCGGCGAGGACGGCGAACCACAGGCCGCCGGCGCCGGTGCGGGCGAGCAGGCTCCGGCGCGGGCGTCCGAGCCCTTCCGCACCAAGGCGCTGAGCGTGCCGGGCATCGGAGAGGGCGCCGCCGGTCGGCGGTCCCGGGCCCGCACCGAGCACGGGCGTACGACGGGTGCGCGGCGGCCCCGCGGGACCCTGACCAAGCTGCACCTGGCGGCGACCGTGCAGGCCGCCGCCCCCCATCAGCGGGCGCGCGGGCGGTCCGGGCCGGGGCTCGTGCTGCGGCGGGACGATCTGCGGCAGGCGAACCGGGAGGGGCGCGAGGGGAACCTCGTGCTGTTCGTGGTCGACGCGTCCGGGTCGATGGCGGCCCGGCAGCGGATGAGCGCGGTGAAGGGGGCCGTGCTGTCGCTGCTGCTCGACGCGTATCAGCGGCGGGACAAGGTGGGGCTGGTGACCTTCCGGGGGGCCGCGGCCGATGTGGCGCTGCCGCCGACGTCGTCGGTGGACGCGGCCGCGTCCCGGCTGGAGTCGCTGCCGACCGGGGGGCGTACGCCCCTCGCCGCCGGGCTGCTCAAGGCGCATGACGTGCTGCGGGTGGAGCGGTTGCGGGATCCGGCGCGGCGGGCGCTGGTGGTCGTGGTGACGGACGGACGTGCCACCGGCGGGCCGGAACCGGTCGCGCTGGCCGGCCGGGCCGCTCGGCTGTTCGCCGCCGACGGGGTGGCTTCCGTGGTCGTGGACTGCGAGTCCGGGCCGGTGCGGCTGGGGCTCGCCGGGCAGTTGGCGGGTGAGCTGGCCGGTACGGCGGTGACGCTCGACGAACTGCGGGCGGACTCGATCGCCGGGCTGGTGAAGGACGTTCAGGGTCGTTCGAGGAGGGCCGCGTAATGCCGCAGGGACAGCCGAGTGTCGTGCCCGACGACGGTCTGACGACCCGGCAGCGGCGCAACCGGCCGCTCGTCGTGGTGCACACGGGGATCGGGAAGGGCAAGTCCACCGCCGCCTTCGGGCTCGCGCTGCGGGCCTGGAACCAGGGGTGGCCCATCGGGGTGTTCCAGTTCGTCAAGTCGGCGAAGTGGAAGGTCGGCGAGGAGAACGCGCTGCGGGTGCTGGGCGCCTCCGGCGAGGGCGGCTCCGTCGACTGGCACAAGATGGGCGAGGGCTGGTCCTGGGTCCAGCGCGACGCGCAGATGGACAACGAGGAGAAGGCCCGCGAGGGCTGGGAGCAGGTCAAGCGGGATCTGGCGGCCGAGACGTATCAGCTGTACGTGCTGGACGAGTTCGCGTACCCGATGCACTGGGGGTGGGTGGACACCGACGAGGTCGTCGAGGTGCTGCGGAACCGGCCCGGGACCCAGCATGTCGTGATCACCGGACGGAACGCGCCGGAGCAGCTGGTCGACTTCGCCGACCTCGTCACCGACATGTCCAAGGTCAAGCACCCGATGGACGCGGGGCAGAAGGGGCAGAGGGGCATCGAGTGGTGATGTCCTCGTCCGTGCCCCGGCTGGTCATCGCCGCGCCCTCCTCGGGCAGCGGCAAGACCACCGTCGCCACGGGGCTGATGGCCGCGTTCGCCGCGCGGGGGCTCGCCGTGTCCCCGCACAAGGTCGGGCCGGACTACATCGACCCCGGGTACCACGCGCTCGCGACCGGGCGGGCGGGGCGGAACCTCGACGCGTACCTGTGCGGGCCGGAGCTGGTCGGCCCGCTGTTCGCGCACGGTGCGCGGGGCTGTGACCTGGCCGTCGTCGAGGGTGTGATGGGGCTGTACGACGGGGCCGCGGGGGAAGGGGAACTGGCGTCCACCGCGCATGTCGCGAAGCTGTTGCGGGCGCCGGTGGTGCTGGTCGTGGACGCGTCGTCGCAGTCGCGGTCGGTGGCGGCGCTGGTGCACGGGTTCGCGTCGTGGGATCCGGAGGTGCGGGTCGGGGGCGTGATCCTCAACAAGGTGGGGTCGGACCGGCACGAGGAGTTGCTGCGGGAGGCGCTGGAGGCCTCCGGGGTACCGGTGTTCGGGGTGCTGCGGCGGGTGGCTCAGGTGGATACGCCGTCGCGGCATCTGGGGTTGGTGCCGGTGGCGGAGCGGCGGGGGGCGGCGGTTGCGGCGGTGGCTGCGATGGCCGCGCAGGTCTCCGACGGGTGCGATCTGGAAGCGCTGATGGGGTTGGCGCGGGGGGCCGGTGCGGTGCCGGGTGCGGCGTGGGATGCGGCTGAGGCCCTGGCTTCCTCGCCCCCGCCGCCCCTACCCGTCCCATCACCGGGGGCTGCCGCCCCTTCGACCCCGCTTTCGGGGGCTGCCGCCCCCGGACCCCCGCTTCGGCCCGAAGGGCCTCGTCCTCAAACGCCGGACGGGCTGAGAGTGGGGGTGCGGACCGGCCTTCGTCCGCAGGCGTCCGGCAGGCCGGTTGTCGCGGTTGCCGGTGGGGCCGCCTTCAGCTTCTCCTACGCCGAGCACACCGAACTGCTCGTTGCCGCCGGGGCCGAGGTCGTGGTGTTCGATCCGCTTCGGGACGAGCGGCTGCCCGACGGGACCTGTGGGCTGGTGATCGGGGGCGGGTTTCCCGAGGTGTACGGCAGTGAGTTGTCGGCCAATGAGGCGCTGCGGAAGGACGTCGCCGTCCTCGCGGAGCGCGGCGCTCCCGTCGCCGCCGAGTGTGCCGGGCTGCTGTATCTGGGCCGGGAGCTGGACGGGCTGCCCATGTGCGGGGTGCTCGATGTGCAGGCGCGGATGTCGGAGCGGCTCACTCTCGGCTATCGGGATGCCGTCGCCGTGAGCGACAGTGTGCTGGCCGTCGCCGGTACCCGTATGCGGGGGCACGAGTTTCATCGGACCGTGGTGGAGCCGGGGGCGGGGGCGGTTCCCGCGTGGGGTGTGCGTACGCCCCGGCCGCGTGTCGAAGGTTTTGTACAGCGGGGTGTGCACGCCAGTTATCTGCACACGCACTGGGCGTCCGAGCCCGGTGTGGCCCGAAGGTTCGTGGAGAGGTGCCGGACGTCATGAGCAGCAGCAGGTTGATCGGAGTCGGTGTCGGGCCCGGCGATCCCGAGCTGGTGACCGTCAAGGGGGTCAACGCCCTGCGCGCGGCCGCTGTCGTCGTGGTGCCTGTCATGGACAGCGGTGAGCGGGGGCGGGCCGAGGCCACCGTGCTGCACTACGTCGGCGAGGAGAAGGTCGTACGGGTCGTCTTCGCGCTGAACGAGCGCAGTGACCGGGGGCGGCGGGAGGCCGCCTGGGACGCGGCGGGGGCCAGGGTGGCCGAGCTGCTGCGCGGGCACGGGACGGTCGCCTTCGCCACCATCGGGGATCCGAATGTCTACTCGACGTTCACGTATCTCGCGCAGACGATCGCCGAGCTGGTGCCGGACGTGGTCGTCGAGACCGTGCCCGGGATCACCGCCATGCAGGACCTCGCCGCCCGTTCCGGGGCCGTGCTCACCGAGGGGACCGAGCCGCTGACGCTGGTGCCGGTGACGGCGGGGGCCGAGGTGCTCAAGGACGCGCTGGGCGGGCCGGGGACGGTCGTGGCGTACAAGTTCGGGCGGCAGGCCGGTGCGGTCGTGGCGGCGCTGCGGGAGACCGGGCGGCTCGACGATGCCGTGTGGGGGTCGGCGCTGGGGCTGGCGGAGGAGTCCATCCGGCCCGCCGCCGAGCTGGACGGCTCCCCGCTGCCGTATCTCTCCACGCTCATCGCGCCCCCGCGCCGGGACGGTGGCAGAGGCGGGAAGCTGTGAGCGGTCGGGCGTCAGCTGGAAATGCCCACCACCAGCCAGATGAACGCCGCGCCCGCCACCGTGCACAGCAGCGTCGAGCGGGCCGGGTGCTCGTGGTGGGCCTCGGGCAGGATCTCGGCGGCGGCCAGGTAGAGCAGGACGCCGCCGAAGAGGCCGAGATAGCCGCCGAGCAGCGCCTCCGGGATGGTGAAGAAGGCCGTGGAGAGGGCGCCGAGGACCGGTGCACAGGCGTCGGCGACCAGCATCGCCACCGCCCGGCGGCGCGCGTTGCCGTACAGGCTCGTGATCGTGAACGTGTTGAAGCCGTCCGCGAAGTCGTGGGCGATGACGGCGAGCGCGACCGCCGCACCCATGCCGCCGCCCACCTGGAAGGCCGCGCCGATCGCCACGCCGTCCATCGCGCTGTGGCCGACCATCGCCCCGGCCGCCGTCAGGCCCACCTCGGGCGCCCGGTGACCGTGCTCGTCGCCGCCGTGGGCGGCCTGGCGGAGGGCCAGGGTGCGTTCGACCAGATGGGCCAGCAGGAATCCGGCCACGAACAGGAGCAGGGCGGCCGGTACGCCGTAGACCTCGCGGCCGGCCGCGCGCAGCGCCTCCGGCAGCAGGTCGAGGCCGACCACCCCGAGCATCAGACCGCCGGCCAGGCCCAGGACCAGGTGGCGACGGTCGGTCACGCGCTGTGCCGTCCAGCCGCCGGCCAGCGTCATCAGGAACGCGCCGAGCGCGACGAAGACCGCCATGTGCCCTTGCTATCCGATCGACCCGCCTCAGCGCACATCCAGCAGCACCCGTAACACCCTTTGTCCAGAGAGGACCGAATTTCCATGGCCGATGCCGCTGCCGCCGCCACCCCCTCCGGCGCCGCTCCCACCGGCAAGGTGACCTTCGTCGGTGCCGGCCCCGGCGCCGCCGATCTGCTGACGTTCCGGGCCGCGCGCGCGATCGCCGAGGCCGACGTCGTGATCTGGGCCGCGAGCCTGGTCCAGGCGGAGGTCCTCCAGCACGCGCGCGAGGACGCGGAGATCCTCGACTCCGCGGCCATGTCCCTGGAGGACGTCGTCGCCGTGTACGAGCGGGCCCGTGCGGAGGGACTGCGCGTGGCCCGCATCCACTCCGGGGATCCGGCCCTCTGGGGCGGTACGCAGGAGCAGGTCGACCGGTGTGCCGGGATCGGCATCGAGGTCGAGATCGTGCCGGGGGTCTCCTCCTTCTCGGCCGTGGCCGCGCTGGCCCAGCGCGAGCTGACCATTCCCGAGGTGGCGCAGTCCGTCGTGCTCACCCGGCTCGGCGGCGGCAAGACGCCGATGCCGCCCGGGGAGGAGGTACGGGAGTTCGCCCGGCACGGGACCACCATGGCGATCTTCCTCTCCGCGGCGCGCAGCGGGCAGCTGGTGCGCGAGCTGCTGGAGGGCGGCTACCCGACCTCCACCCCGGTCGTCGTCGCCTATCAGGCGACCTGGCCGGAGGAGCTGGTCGTGCGGTGCACGATCGAGACGCTGGAGGAGACGGTCAAGGAGCACAAGCTCTGGAAGCACACCCTCTTCCTGGTCGGCCCGGCCCTGGACGCCCACGGCACCCGCTCGCACCTCTACCACCCCGGCCACTTCCACGGCTTCCGCAAGGCCGACCCCCAGGCCCGGCGGGCGCTGCGCGAGCGGGGGGCCAGTACATGATCACGGTGGTCGGTACGGGGACGGGAGCGTCCCTGGCGGCGGAGACGCTGGCCGGTGCCGAGCTGGTCGTCGGCGGTCGGCGGCACCTGGACGCCGTACGGCTGCCGGAGGGGGCCGAGCGGATCGTCCTCGGGCCGCTGGCGCCCGCCCTCGACACCATCGAGGAGTACGTCGGCAAGGACCGGCCCGTGACCGTGCTGGCCTCGGGGGATCCCGGGTTCTTCGGGATCGTGCGGGTGCTGGCCGAGCGGTTCGGGGCGGAGGCGCTGGACGTGCGCCCCGGCGTGTCCTCGGTGGCCGCCGCCTTCGCGCGGGTCGGGCTGCCCTGGGACGACGCGGTGGTGGTGAGCGCGCACGGGCGCGAGCCGCGGACGGCGGTGAACGTGTGCCGAGCGCATCCGAAGGTCGCGGTGCTGACGGGGCCGGGGGCGGGTCCGGCGGAGCTGGCGGCGGCGGTGCCCGAGGACCGGGTTCTCGTCGTGGCGAGCGCGCTCGGCGACCCGGAGCGGGAGAGGGTGGAGCGGGTCACGCCCGCCGAGGCCGCCGCCCGCGACTGGGGAACCGACGTCAGCGTGGTGCTGTGCCTCGACGGGACACGTGCGCTCGGCGGTGTCCGGACGGTCGCCGGCGCACCGGCCGGACCCGCCGGATGGGCTCTGGCCGAGAGCGAGTTCGCGCACCGCGACTCCATGATCACCAAGTTCGAGGTACGGGCGCTGGCCCTGGCCCGGCTCGGGCCCCGGCTGGGCGACCTGGTCTGGGACGTCGGCGCGGGGTCCGGGTCGGTGGCGGTGGAGTGCGCACGCCTGGGCGCCGCCGCCGTCGCCGTGGAGAAGGCGGCGGACGGGGTCGAGCGGATCGCCGCCAACGCCCGGGCGCACGGCGTGTACGTGGACGTGGTGCACGGCACGGCACCGGCGGCGCTGGCCGGACTCCCCGATCCCGACGCCGTGTTCGTCGGCGGCGGGGGCGGTGAACTGCCCGCCGTCGTCCGCGCGTGCGCGCTGCGCGCCCGGCGGACGGTGGTGGTCGCGATGGCCGCCCTGGACCGGGTACCGGCGGCGCGTGCGGCGCTGACCGGGGCCGGGTTCGCCTGCGACGGCGTACTGCTCCAGTCGTCGCGTCTTGCTCCGCTGCCGGGTGAGGTGACCCGACTGGCGGCGACCAATCCCGTGTTCCTGCTCTGGGGGACGCGAACCCCCTTGTCTGAAGAAGGAGTTGCTCTGTGATCGGCCTGATTTCCGCCACCGCGGCGGGGGCGGCGGCGCGCGACCGGCTGGCCGCGGCGTGGCCGGACCGCACGCGGGTGTACGACGGTCCCGTCAAGGACGCCGTACGGTCCGCGTTCGCGGAGTGCGAGCAGCTGGTGTGTTTCCTGGCCACGGGTGCGGTGGTACGGCTGATCGCCCCGCTGCTGGGCGAGAAGGCGACCGACCCGGGTGTGGTGTGCGTCGACGAGGGCGGGCGGTTCGCCGTGTCGCTGGTCGGCGGGCACGGCGGCGGTGCGAACGAACTCGCCGGGGAGGTGGGTGAGTTGCTGGCCGCGCAGCCGGTGGTGACCACCGCGACCGACTCGGTCGGGCTGCCCGGACTCGACACCCTCGGCTTCCCGGTCGAGGGCTCGGTGGCCACCGTGTCGCGGGCCCTGCTGGACGGCGAACCGGTGGCGCTGCGCGCCGAGTCGGCGTGGCCGCTGCCACCGCTGCCGCTGGCGGAGGAGGGCGCCCACTCCGTCCGACTGACCGACCGCGCGGTCGAACCCGCCGAGAACGAGGTGCTGTTGCGGCCGCCGTCCCTGGTCGTCGGCGTCGGCGCCGCCAAGGGCGCCCCCGTCGACGAGGTGCTCACCCTCATCGGCACGGCCTTGCGGGACGCGGGGCTGTCGCCCCGTAGCATCGCCGAACTGGCCACCGTCGACGCCAAGGCCGAGGAGCCCGGGATCGTCGAGGCGGCCGCGCGGCTCGGGGTCCCGCTGGTGACGTACTCCGCCGGGGAGCTGGCCGGCGTGGCGGTGCCCAACCCCTCCGACGCGCCGCTCGCCGCCGTCGGCACCCCGTCCGTGGCCGAGGCCGCCGCGCTGCTGCGGGGCGGTGAACTCCTCGTGCCCAAGCGGAAGTCGGAGCGGCGGGACGGTCAGCCCGCCATGGCGACCTGTGCCGTCGTACGGCGTCCCGCGCGCGGGCGGCTCGCGGTCGTCGGGCTCGGCCCGGGTGCCCGGGATCTGCTCACCCCGCGCGCCAAGGCCGAACTCCGGCGCGCCTCCGTGCTCGTCGGCCTCGACCAGTACGTCGACCAGATCCGTGACCTGCTGCGGCCCGGCACCCGGATCCTGGAGTCGGGGCTCGGCGCCGAGGAGGAACGGGCGCGTACCGCGGTCGCCGAGGCGCGCGCCGGGCATGCGGTCGCGCTGATCGGCAGCGGGGACGCCGGCGTGTACGCGATGGCCTCCCCCGCGCTCGCCGAGGCCTCCGACGACATCGACGTGATCGGTGTGCCGGGGGTCACCGCGGCGCTCGCGGCCGGGGCGATCCTGGGCGCGCCGCTCGGCCACGACCATGTCTCGATCAGCCTGTCCGACCTGCACACGCCGTGGGAGGTCATCGAACGCCGGGTGCGCGCGGCGGCCTCGGCCGACATCGTCGTGACGTTCTACAACCCGCGCTCCCGGGGCCGCGACTGGCAGCTGCCCAAGGCGCTCGCGATCCTCGCCGGGCAGCGCGAGCCGACCACGCCCGTCGGTGTCGTACGCAACGCCTCGCGCCCCGACGAGTCGAGCCGGCTGACCACCCTGGGCGAGTTGGACCCGGCATGGGTCGACATGATGACCGTCGTGACCGTGGGCAACACGGCGACCCGGAACATCGCCGGGCGCATGGTCACCCCGCGCGGCTACCGCTGGCAGGAGAGCGCTCAGGAGGAGGGCAAGTGAACCGGATCGTCCACCCCATCGAGCAGGAGTCCTACCGGCGGCTGCGCGCCCGGCTGGACACCTCGCACTTCCCGCCGCTGACCCGGGCGGTGGTGGAGCGGGTCATCCACTCCGCCGCCGACCTGGAGTACGCGAGCGACCTCGTGACCGACGAGGACGACCTGGTGAAGGCGCATGCCGCGCTGCACGCCGGGGCACCAGTCGTCGTGGACGTGGAGATGGTCGGCGCCGGGATCACCCGCCGGGAGACCGTGTGCCGGCTGAAGGACGCTGAGTCCGGGCCGGGGCTGACCCGTTCGGCACACGCGATCCGGCTGGCGTACGAGGAGGTCGGGCCCGGCGCCCTGTGGGTGATCGGCAACGCGCCGACCGCCCTGGAGGAGCTGCTGAGACTGGACGCCGCCCCCGTGCTCGTCATCGGTCTGCCCGTCGGCTTCGTCGGCGCCGTCGAGTCCAAGGCCGCGTTGCGGGAGAGCGGGCTGCCCGCCGTCAGCAACGTGTCCGAGAAGGGCGGCTCGGCGGTGGCCGCCGCCGCGCTCAACGCCCTGCTGTACCACCCCACTTCCGAGGAGACGCTGTGACCACCCCGCCCGCCCTGCTCATCGCCGGCCATGGCACCCGGGACGACGCCGGGGCCGAGGCGTTCCGCGACTTCGTACGGGAGCTGGGGCGCCGCCATCCCGAACTGCCCGTCGCGGGCGGCTTCATCGAGCTGTCCCCGCCGCCGCTCGGCGATGCCGTCGCCGAGCTGGTGGAGCAGGGCGTGCGGCGGTTCGCCGCGGTACCGCTGATGCTGGTCTCCGCCGGGCACGCCAAGGGCGACATCCCGGCCGCGCTGGCGCGGGAGAAGGAACGGCACCCGGGGATCTCGTACGCCTACGGCCGTCCGCTCGGGCCTCACCCTTCCCTGCTGTCGGTCCTTGAGCGGCGCCTGGACGAGGCGCTGGGCGGTTCCTCGCGGGCCGCGCTGGACCGTGCCGACGTGACCGTGCTGCTGGTGGGCCGCGGTTCGACGGACCCCGACGCCAACGCCGAGGTGCACAAGGCGGCCCGGCTGCTCTGGGAGGGGCGCGGGTACGCCGGTGTGGAGACGGCGTTCGTGTCGCTGGCGGCGCCGGACGTGCCGAGCGGGCTCGACCGGTGTCTGAAACTGGGGGCGCGCCGGATCGTCGTCCTGCCGTACTTTCTCTTCACCGGGATCCTGCCGGACCGGGTGCGGCAGCAGACCGAGGGCTGGGCGGCCGCGCACCCGGAGGTCGAGGTGCGTTCGGCGGACGTCATCGGGCCCGAGCCGGAACTGCTCGACCTGGTGATGGAGCGGTACCGGGAGGCGGTCGAGGGTGATCTGCGGATGAACTGCGACTCGTGCGTGTACCGGATCGCGCTGCCCGGATTCGAGGACAAGGTCGGGCTGCCGCAGCAGCCGCACTTCCACCCGGACGACGACGGACACCACCCGGGACACGGACACCACCACCATGGCGGGCACGCGCATGCGCACTGAGGACGGTTCCGGCGGCCCCGGAGGCGACAGAGGTCCCGAAGGGGCCGGAGCCTCCGGAGGCGGGCACGATCTGCGGCACCACGGCGACGCCGAGCTCCGGGACGGCGGTCCGGCGCTCGTCGACCTCGCGGTCAACGTGCGCACCGGTACTCCCCCGGTCTGGTTGCGGGAGCGGATCTCCGAGTCGCTAGGCGGGCTCGCGGCCTACCCGGACGGGCGGGCGGCGCGGGCGGCGGTCGCGGCGCGGCACGGGCTGCCGGTGGAGCGGGTGCTGCTGACGGCGGGCGCCGCGGAAGCGTTCGTCCTGCTGGCGCGGGCGCTGAAGGTGCGTCGGCCCGTGGTGGTGCACCCGCAGTTCACCGAGCCGGAGGCGGCGCTGCGGGACGCCGGGCACACCGTGGACCGGGTGCTGCTGCGGGAGGCGGACGGGTTCCGGCTGGATCCTGCGGCCGTCCCGGAGGACGCCGACCTGGTGGTGATCGGCAATCCGACCAACCCGACGTCGGTGCTGCATCCTGCGGAGGCGATCGCCCGGCTCGCCCGTCCCGGGCGGACGCTGGTGGTCGACGAGGCGTTCATGGACGCGGTGCCGGGCGAGCGGGAGGCGCTGGCCGGGCGGACCGACGTGCCGGGTCTGGTGGTGCTGCGCAGTCTCACGAAGACGTGGGGGCTGGCCGGGCTGCGGATCGGGTACGTGCTGGCCGCGCCGGAGATCATCGCCGAGCTGGAGCGGGCACAACCGTTGTGGCCGGTGTCCACGCCGGCGCTGGCGGCGGCCGAGGCGTGCGTGGCGCCGCGCGCGCTGGCGGAGGCGGCCCATGCGGCGCACCGCGTCGCCGCCGACCGGGCCCATCTGGTGGCGGGGCTCGAGGAGTTCGCGCCGGAGGGGGTGCGAGTGGCGGGGCCCGCGGAGGGGCCGTTCGTGCTCGTCCGGATGGCGGAGGCGGCGGCCGTGCGCCGGCAGCTGCGGGTGCTGGGGTACGCCGTGCGGCGGGGGGACACGTTTCCCGGCCTTGACGAGGAGTGGGTGCGGATCGCGGTGCGGGACCGGGTGACGGTGAACCGGTTCTTGCAGGCGCTTGATCAGGCGTTGATGTTGATACGGGCGTGAGGGGAAGGGCCGGGGAACTGCGGGCCGTCGCGCGACTGCGGGTGCGTCGTGGCTGGTCGCGCAGTTCCCCCCGCCCCCTTTGGGGCGCGTCAGTGGACGCCTCTAAGAACGCCTGCGGCGTGCCAGGAGAACCGCTCCCCCGCCCGCCGCCAGGAGCGCGAGCGCGCCGCCCACCGCATACGGCGTCACCGAACTGCCGCCCGTCTCCGCCAGCTTCGTCTCCTTCGCCGGGGCGCCCTGGACCTTCACGTCGGACACCGGATCGGCCGGGTCGGCCGGGTCGGATGCGGGATCCGGCGGCGTCTCGCACGTTGCCTTCGCCAGGGTCAGCGTTCCTTCCACGTCGGCCACGTTGAGCTTCAGCGGGTTGACGGAGACCTTGAGTTCGAGGGCGCTGGCGGCGGCCGTGGTGGACGTCGTCTCGCGCTTGGACAGGTCGAGGCGGACCTCGCCGACGCCGGGGACCTCGACGTCGGTGGGGCCGCCCGCGCTCAGCGTCACGCGCTTGCCGAGCACGGTGACGGTGCCGAGCACGTTGGCGGAGGCCTCCGGCCGTTTGCCGGTCTCGCAGACGGCCTTGGACGTGACCGTGTCGAGTTCGACGAGGGACAGCAGGGGCAGGCCCGGCAGGTGCAGCCGGGCGTGGGCGAGGTGGACGGAGGCCTCGGCGCGGCCGTCGGAGACCGTCGCCTTCGCCGCGGCGACATCCGCGCCGAGGACGTGGAACGGCTTGCCGCCGTCCACTCCGTCGAGCGTGGCGGTCAGCGCGGTCCGGTCGGAACTCTGCGGTGCCCGGACCTCGTTCAGGGAGACCGCGAGCGGGACGTTCACGGTCTTGTCGAGGAGGGAGACGTGCAGGCCGGTGCGCAGGACGACGGCGCTCGCGCGACCGTGGTCGGTGGTCGCGTGTGCGGTGCCCGCGCCGGCCAGGGCCGCGGGACCTGCGGCCAGGGCCGTGGCCGTCGCGAGGGTCGCGAGACGGCGTGCGGGCATACGGAATGTGTCGCTGTTCAAGGTGGTGGGACCCCCAGAGGAAACTTGCTCGGGACCCGCCAAGAATTACGCACTGTGGGTGAACGGGCGGCAATCCTGCGTTACTTCACCCAATAGTGGACTTTCCGTGCACGCATTCGAGTCGGCAGGCACAGGCGTTCCTTTACTCGACGACCTGCCCGTTCAGGACCACCCGGCGGGGGGACGCGAGGACGCGTACGTCGGCGCGCGGGTCGCTCTCGTACACCACGAGGTCCGCCGGTGCGCCCTCCTCCAGGCCGGGCCTGCCGAGCCAGGCGCGGGCCGCCCAGCTGGTCGCCGCGAGCGCGTCGAGGGGCGGGATCCCGGCGGTGACCAGTTCGGCGACCTCGCCCGCGACCAGGCCGTGGGCGAGGGTGCCGCCGGCGTCGGTGCCGACGTAGACGGGGATACCGGCGTCGTAGGCGCCCCGGACGGTGTCGTAGCGGCGTTCGTGGAGCCGGCGCATATGGGCCGACCAGCGCGGGAACCTGGTGTCGCCGCCCGCCGCGAGCTGCGGGAAGGTGGCGATGTTGACGAGGGTCGGGACGATCGCGACGCCGCGGGAGGCGAAGAGGGGGATCAGGTCCTCCGTCAGTCCCGTCGCGTGCTCGATGCAGTCGATGCCGGCCTCGACCAGGTCCTGGAGCGAGCTCTCGGCGAAGCAGTGGGCGGTGACCCGGGCACCGAGCCGGTGCGCCTCGGCGATCGCCGCCTGCACGGCGTCCCGCGGCCAGCTCGGCGCCAGGTCACCCAGATCACGGTCGATCCAGTCGCCGACCAGCTTGACCCAGCCGTCGCCGCGGCGGGCCTCCTGGGCGACGTATGCGACCAGGTCGGCCGGCTCGATCTCGTGGGCGAAGTTCCTTATGTAGCGGCGGGTGCGGGCGATGTGCCGGCCGGCCCGGATGATCTTCGGGAGGTCGTCGCGGTCGTCGACCCAGCGGGTGTCGGAGGGCGAGCCGGCGTCCCGGATGAGGAGGGTGCCGGCCTCGCGGTCGGTGAGGGCCTGCTTCTCGGCGGTCGCCGCGTCGACGGGGCCCTGTGGGCCGAGGCCGACGTGGCAGTGGGCGTCGACGAGGCCGGGGAGGGCCCAGCCTTCGACGGTCCGGATGTCCTGGGTGCCGAAGGGGCGGTCGTAGGAGATGCGTCCGCCGAGGACCCAAAGTTCGTCGCGGACGTCGTCGGGGCCGACAAGGATCCGTCCCTTTACGTGCAGCACCGCTCGATCGCTCATGGGACGCACGATAGTTCGTCGGGTGCGGGTTTCCACGTGGCCGGTCGCGCCCACGCGGCGGCAGCCGCATATCGAATACAGCCCCGCGCCCCTTTGGGGCGCGTTCCCGGGGCGCGCTAAGAGGCATCCTCCTCCACGTCCGCCATCGCCGGATCCAGCAGCCGTGACAGGAAGTGGCGGGTCCGGTCATGCGCGGGGTTGCCGATGACCCGGTCGGGGGTGCCCTCCTCCACGATCACTCCGCCGTCCATGAAGACCACCCGGTCGGCGACCTCGCGGGCGAAGGTCATCTCGTGGGTGACCACCATCATGGTCATGCCCTCCTGCGCCAGCATCCGCATCACCGCCAGGACGTCCCCGACCAGCTCCGGGTCGAGGGCCGACGTCGGCTCGTCGAAGAGCATCACCTCGGGGCCCATCGACAGCGCACGGGCGATCGCCACCCGCTGCTGCTGGCCGCCGGAGAGAGAGGCGGGGTAGGCGTCCGCCTTCTCCGACAGGCCCACGCGGGAGAGGTTCTCGGCGGCCACGCGCGCGGCCCGCGCCTTGTCCCGCCGGAGCACCCGGCGCTGCGGCAGCGTGAGGTTCTCGGTCACCGTCAGATGCGGGAACAGGTTGAACTGCTGGAAGACCATGCCGATACGGCGGCGCACGGCGTCGATGTCGACGTCCGGGTCCGTCAACTCGGTGCCGCCGACGAACACCTGCCCCTGGGTGGGCTCTTCCAGGAGGTTGACGCACCTCAGCAGCGTCGACTTGCCGGAGCCGGACGGGCCGATCACGCAGACGACCTCGCCCTGGCCGATCTCCAGGTCGATGCCGCGCAGCACCTCGTTGTCGCCGAAGGACTTGTGCAGGCCCTTCACCTCGATCTCGGGTCGGCTCATTTGACGGCCTTCCGGGCCTTCGCCTCCATGCGGCGGACGAGGAAGCCGAGCGGGATCGTGACCAGCAGGTAGCACAGGCCGGCGACGAGGATCGGCGTGGAGTTGGCGGTCGTACTGGCCAGGTCGCGGCCGTACTTGGACAGTTCGCGCTCCTCCAGGGTGACGCCGAGGAAGAGGACCAGGGAGGAGTCCTTGAAGAGGAGCACCAGCGAATTGGTCAGCGGCGGGAGGATGATGCGGAACGCCTGCGGGAGGATGATCGAGACCATCGCACGGGCGGGTGAGAAGCCCAGTGAACGGGCCGCCTCCAACTGCCCCTTGGGGACCGCCTGGATGCCCGCGCGGATCGTCTCGGCCATGTAGGCGGCGGCGACCAGACCGAGTGCGAGGGCCACCTTGCCGTAGGTGCCGCCGACGATCTCCGTGCCGGGGAAGGCAAGTGGGACGGCGACGCCGATGAAGATGAAGATCAGCAGGGCGGGCAGGCCGCGGAAGATCTCGATGTAGATGCCGGCCAGCCAGCGGTAGGGGCCGACCGACGACAGCCGCATCAGCGCGATCACCATGCCGAGGGTCAGTCCGACGACGAACCCGGACACGGTGTAGAGCACGGTGTTCTTCAGCGCCAGCGTGATGACGTCAGGGAACATCTGCTTTGCGATGTCCCACTGGGCGAACTGGTTCTGGAGCCGTCCCCAGTCCGCGCCGGCGGCGAAGGCGACCACGGCGGCCACGAAGACGACATACTGCGCGCCGCGCGACAGCCGGCGCTTCTGCGTCCGGGTCAGGCCTTTCCTGCGAGGCTGGAGTCCGGTGTCCGTGCCGACGGTCATGAGGCGGCGGGGGACGCGGCCGAGGCGTCGTAGGGACCGATCCACTTCTCGTACAGCTTCTTGTACGTGCCGTCGGCCTTGGCGTCGGCGATCGCCTTGTTGACGGCGGCGAGGAGCTTGGTGTTGCCCTTCTTCACCGTGAAGCCGTACTGCTCACCGGTGTTGATGTTGCCTGCGACCTGGAAGGCGTTCGCGTTGGCCTTGTCCTTCAGCCAGCCCTGGACCACCGGGTAGTCGATGACGACGGCCTTGACCTGGCCGGTGCGCAGGCCGTTGAGGACGGCGTCGGAGGACTCGAAGGAGACCGGGTCGAAGCCCTGCTTCTTGACGTAGTCCTCGCCGGTGGTCTGCGCCTGGGCGCCCAGCTGGACCTTCTTGGCCTTGGCGTCGGCGAGCGAGGTGATGCCGCTGTTCTTGTCGACGAGGAGGGCCTGGGTGGCGTCGAAGTAGGGGTCGGAGAAGTCGACGTTCTTCTTGCGCTCGGCGGTGATGGTCATGCCGGCCGCGGCCAGGTCGCACTCGCCCGAGTTGAGGAAGGCACCGGTCTTGAAGTTCTCGAACGGCGTGTCGAGGATCTGCTGTTTCACGCCGAGGTTCTTGGCGACCAGGTCGATCATCGAGACGTCGAAGCCCTGCACCTTGCCGTCGATCTCCGACTGGAACGGCGGGTACGGCAGGTGGGTGCAGGTGGTGAGCTGCCCGGCCTTGACGAGTACGACCCCGCCGGCGGCCGTTCTGGAGGCGCTGGAGCCGTTGCCGCTCGACGTGCAGCCGGCCACGAGGGCCAGCCCGGCCGCGGCGGTGACGGCGGCCAGGGCGCGAGCCCGGCGGTGCCCGAGGAGCGTGGTCACGAGACCTCCCGTAGGTCTGTGGAGGCTCCCCGCGAAGCTGTGAGGGAGCTTTGGATTCCGATTCTGCGGGTTCCGATTATAAGGAGATGTTTGGGTTCCTCAAACCAAACCCATGGCGGTGGAGCCGTCCGGCCTAAGAAGTCGCCGGTCGGAGGCGTGGACGGGTGCCGGTTACGCTCGTCTTGATCCACCTGTCCGTGACTGAGGAGAGCACCGCCGTGACCCACCCCTTCCTCGACCTGCCCCCGCTGACCGCGGCCCGCTTCGCCGCGATCGAGGAGCGGGTGGCCCGCCTGCTGGACACCCGGCAGGACGTCGTGATCACGCAGGGCGAGGCGCTGCTGCCACTGGAGGGGGCGATCAGGGCGGCGGCCGGGCCCGGCACCACCGCGCTGAACGTGATCACCGGCCCGTACGGGCAGACGTTCGGGAACTGGCTGCGGGACTGCGGCGCGACGGTGGTCGACCTCGCGGTGCCGTTCCACACGGCGGTGACGGCCGGGCAGATCCGGGAGGCGTTCGCCGCGCACCCGGAGATCGACTTCGTCTCCCTGGTGCACGCGGAGGCGGCGACCGGCAACACCAACCCGGTCGCGGAGATCGGCGAGGTGGTACGGGCCCACGGCGCCCTCTTCTACCTGGACGCGGTCGCCTCGGTCGGGGCCGAGCCGGTGCTGCCGGACGCGTGGGGCGTGGACCTGTGCGTGATCGGGGCCCAGAAGGCCATGGGCGGTCCGGCGGGCGTCTCGGCGGTCTCGGTGAGCGAGCGGGCGTGGGCCCGGATGGCGGCGAACCCGCAGGCCCCGCGCCGCTCGTACCTCTCCCTGCTGGACTGGAAGGAGCGCTGGGTCGACGGCGGCCGCAAGGTGCTGCTGCACGCTCCGGCACAGCTGGAGATGCTGGCGCTGGAGGCGTGCCTGGAGCGGATCGAGGCGGACGGCCTGGACACCGTGATGACCCGGCACCGCACGGCCGCGCTGGCCACCCGGGCGGGTGCGGTGGCCCTGGGCGGCGGCCTGGAACCGTACGTCCACGCGGAGTCCGACGCGGCACCGGTGGCCACGACACTGCGGGTGCCGTCGGGCGTGGTGGCGTCGGAACTGGTCGCCGAGGCCCTGGCGGGCGACGGCACCCTGCCGCTGGCCGCGGGCGGGGGCGCGCTGGCCAAGGAGATGATCCGGGTCAACCACTACGGGGTGGACGCGACGGCCGACGCCGTCCGGTCGAGCCTGGCGGCGCTCGGCGCGGGACTGGTACGGCGGGGGCTGACGGTGGACCCGGAGGGGGCCCGGCAGGCGGTGGAGTCCGCCTGGCGGTAGACGGCCCGGCCGGCGGGCGCCGGCGGAAGTGTATCGACGGCGCCACCGGCATCCGAATTCAAAGTAAATTCGAATTCCCTTTCATTCGACGGCTCACCCGAGTTCTTCTGCCCGCTTTTTGCGAAGCTAAACCGAGGGAATTTCCTCCGGATTTCACCCCTGTGACGCACCCCACACAGCCGGGCCATTTGCCCGCTTTGCAGTGGGTCATATCGACACATACAGGCAGGGCAGGTTGAGTCGTCGACTCCACCTGCCGTGCATTTTTGTATTTGCCTCGCTAAATTCAATCCGCATGACTGCCCCACAAGCAGACCTGATCGTCGACCGCCCGCTGGTGACCGACGGCGCCGCTCTCTGGCGTATGGCCAGGGATTCCGGAAGCCTCGATCTGAACTCCTCCTACAGCTATCTGCTGTGGTGCCGGGATTTCGCCGGCACCTCGGCGGTGGCGCGCGGCGCGGACGGCGAGCCCGTCGGGTTCGTGACCGGATACACCCGGCCGGACCGGCCGGACACGCTGCTCGTCTGGCAGGTGGCCGTGGACGCCGCGCAGCGCGGGCACGGCGTCGCGGCCCGGCTGCTGGACGGGCTCACGGCACAGGTGGCCGCCGACCGGCCGCTCACCGCCGTCGAGACCACCATCACGCCCGGCAACACCGCCTCCGAGCGGCTGTTCACCTCGTACGCCGCCCGGCACGGCGCCACCGTCGAGCGCTCGGTGCTGTTCGAGGCCGGTGAGTTCCCCGACGGTCCGCACGACCCCGAAGTCCTGTACCGCATCGGCCCCTTGACCCCCACATCGCACTGAGGAGCCCCCGTGACCATCACCCAGCCCGACCTCAGCGTCTTCGAGACCCTGGAGTCCGAGGTCCGCAGCTACTGCCGCGGCTGGCCGACCGTGTTCGACCGGGCCCGGGGCAGCCGCATGCACGACGAGGACGGCCACGAGTTCCTCGACTTCTTCGCCGGCGCCGGATCACTCAACTACGGCCACAACAACCCCGTGCTGAAACGGGCGTTGCTGGACTACCTGGAACGGGACGGGGTCACCCACGGCCTCGACATGTCGACGGTGGCCAAGCGGTCGTTCCTGCAGACCTTCCAGGACCTGGTGCTGCGGCCGCGCGAGCTGCCGTACAAGGTCATGTTCCCGGGGCCGACGGGGACGAACGCCGTCGAGTCGGCTCTCAAGCTCGCCCGGAAGGTGAAGGGACGTGAGGCGATCGTGTCGTTCACCAACGCCTTCCACGGGATGTCCCTCGGGTCGCTGGCCGTCACCGGCAACGCCTTCAAGCGGGCCGGGGCCGGGATCCCGCTGGTGCACGGGACGCCGATGCCGTTCGACAACTACTTCGACGGGACCGTGCCGGACTTCCTCTGGTTCGAGCGGCTCCTTGAGGACCAGGGGTCCGGGCTCAACAAGCCGGCCGCGGTGATCGTGGAGACCGTGCAGGGCGAGGGCGGCATCAACGTCGCCCGGCCCGAATGGCTGCGCGCCCTCAAGGCGCTCTGCGAGCGGCAGGACATGCTGCTGATCGTCGACGACATCCAGATGGGCTGCGGGCGGACCGGTGCCTTCTTCTCCTTCGAGGAGGCGGGGATCGTCCCCGACATCGTCACCGTCTCGAAGTCCATCAGCGGCTACGGACTGCCCATGTCCCTGTGCCTGTTCCGGCCCGAACTGGACGTGTGGGAGCCCGGCGAGCACAACGGCACCTTCCGCGGCAACAACCCCGCCTTCGTCACCGCGACCGCCGCCCTGGAGACCTACTGGGCCGACGGCCCGGCGATGGAGAAGCAGACCCGGGCCAAGGGCGAGCAGGTCGAACAGGGGCTCATCGCGATCGTCGAGGAGAACCTCGCCGACGTGCGGGAGTACCGGGGGCGGGGCCTGGTGTGGGGCCTGGAGTTCCAGGAGAAGGAGCGGGCCGGGCGGATCGCGGGCCGCGCCTTCGAACTCGGGCTGCTCATCGAGACGTCGGGGCCGGAGAGCGAGGTCGTCAAGCTGCTGCCCGCCCTGACCGTCACCCCGGACGAGCTGGACGAGGGGCTGAGCATCCTCGCCCGGGCCGTCCGCGAAACCGTCTGACCGGATCGGGACAAGCCGGATCGAACCAAGGAGGCTGTACACCACCGTGATCGTCCGTTCGTTCAAGGAGATCGAAGGCACCGACCGCCATGTGAGGTCCGCGTCCGGGACCTGGGAGAGCAAACGCATCGTCCTCGCGAAGGAGCGGGTCGGCTTCTCGCTGCACGAGACGGTCCTGTACGCGGGCACGGAGACGTCGATGTGGTACGCCAACCACATCGAGGCCGTCGTCTGCGTCGAGGGCGAGGCCGAGCTGACCGACCACGAGACCGGGACGTCGTACCGGATCACGCCCGGGACCATGTACCTCCTCGACGGGCACGAACGCCACACGCTGCGCGTCAAGGAGGACTTCCGCTGCGTCTGCGTGTTCAACCCGCCGGTCACCGGCCGGGAGGACCACGACGAGAACGGCGTCTATCCCCTGCTGACGGAGGAGGGCTGACCATGACCACGATCACCGACCTGTACCCGAGCCGCGGCCCCGCCGAGGTCGCCGTCCCCCGCAGGGACCCGGTCGTCTGGTCGGCGCCCGGCGCGCCCGGCCCGATCACCGCGGACCGGCTGGAGGCGTTCGAGCGCGACGGCTTCCTCACCGTCGAGCAGCTCATCGGCGACGAGGAAGTCACGCTCTGCCGGAGGGAGTTGGAGCGACTGCTCGCCGACCCGGCGGTCCGGGCCGACGAGCGCGCCATCGTGGAACCGAAGTCCGAGGAGATCCGGTCCGTCTTCGAGGTGCACCGGATCAGCGAGGTGTTCGCGGACCTGGTGCGCGACGAGCGGGTGGTCGGCCGGGCCCGGCAGATCCTCGGCTCGGACGTGTACGTCCACCAGTCCCGGATCAACGTCAAGCCCGGGTTCGGGGCCGGCGGCTTCTACTGGCACTCGGACTTCGAGACCTGGCACGCCGAGGACGGCCTGCCGAACATGCGCACGGTGTCCGTCTCGATCGCCCTGACCGAGAACCACGACACCAACGGCGGCCTGATGATCATGCCGGGCTCGCACAGGACGTTCCTGGGCTGCGCCGGCGCCACGCCCGAGGACAACTACAAGAAGTCGCTGCAGATGCAGGACGCGGGCACACCGTCGGACGCGGCGCTGACCGGGATGGCGGCCGAGTACGGCATCAGGCTGTTCACCGGCAGGGCCGGTTCGGCGACCTGGTTCGACTGCAACTGCATGCACGGCAGCAGCGAGAACATAACCCCGTTCCCGCGCAGCAACGTCTTCATCGTGTTCAACAGCGTGGAGAACACGGCGGTGGAGCCGTTCGCCGCGCCGGTGCGCCGGCCGGAGTTCATTGGGGCACGGGACTTCACCCCGATCCGCTGAGCACCTCGCCTTGCGTCCGGGGGCCGCCACGACCGCCGTGGCGGCCCCCGGGCCGTGTCACAGTGCCGGGTAGTCCGTGTATCCCTCGGCCCCGCCGCCGTAGAACGTCGCCGGGTTCGCGGTGTTGAACGGGCCGCCGGCCTTGAGCCGGGCCGGGAGGTCCGGGTTGGCGAGGAAGAGCTGTCCGTAGGAGACGAGGTCGGCCGTGCCGTCCTCGACGAGGGCGAGGGCCGCCGGGCCGGTGGGGCCCTCGGTCGCCGGGTTGAGGACGAACACCCCGCTGAACCGCTTGCGCAGCGCGGTGGTCAGCTCCCGGGTGCCCGGCACCTCCATCACGTGCAGATACGCCAGGCCCAGCGGCTCCACCGCATCGACCAGCGCCGTGTACGCCGGCTCCGGCTCGGGCTCGTCGATGTCGTTGAACGGGTTGCCCGGGGACAGCCGCAGGGCGGTGCCCTCGGCGCCGATGGCCTCCGCCACCGCCTTGACGGCCGCCACCGCGAACCGGATGCGGGCGGCCGGGGAGCCGCCCCACTCGTCGGTGCGCCGGTTGCTGCCCGGGGCCAGGAACTGGTGGATCAGGTAACCGTTGGCGCCGTGCAGCTCGACGCCGTCGAAGCCGGCCGCCACGGCGGCCCGGGCGGCGGCCGCGTACTCGGCGACGGTGGCGTGGACCTCGCCGTCGGTCAGCGCGCGCGGCTCGACGAAGTCCTTCGGGCCCTCGTGGGTGTACACCTGGCCGCGGGCGGTGACCGCGGAGGGCGCGACGTTGACCAGCCCGTCCGGCAGCAGGTCGGGGTGGCCGATCCGGCCCGTGTGCATGAGCTGGGCGAAGATCAGGCCGCCGGCGGCGTGCACGGCGTCGGTGACGGTGCGCCAGGCGGCGATCTGCTCGGCGCTGTGCAGGCCGGGGGTGTCCGGGTAGCCCTGGCCGACCGCCGAGGGCTGGATGCCCTCGGTCACGATCAGGCCCGCGGAGGCGCGCTGGGTGTAGTACTCCGCCATGAGCGCGGTGGGCAGACCGCCCTGCGCAGCGCGGCTGCGCGTCATCGGAGCCATCGCGATGCGGTTGGCCAGGCGGTGCCCGGGGAGGTCGATCGGTTCGAAGGCAGTGGTCACGGCGTCTCCAGAGATGCTTTTATTGGTCGGCCAAGCAAAACGGCGCCGCCTACTCTACCCCAGTCGTTGGCCGACCAATTAAATCCCTCCGAGCGGGTCTGAGTAGGCTTCGAGGACGGTTACCCGGAAGTCGGAGAGGTGCGGGAGCGACGATGGACGCCACCAAGGAACCGGCGGCGCACGCGGCCGGATGCGGCTGTGTGCTGCCCGCGGCCGCCCAGGGCGGTCCGGTCAGCCACGCGCTGAGCCGTGTGGCGCGGCTGCACCGCACCGCCGCCGCCGGGCTGCTGCGCGGGCTCGGCCTCTATCCGGGCCAGGAGCTGGTGATGATGCACCTGTGGGAGAACGGCCCGGCCCGGCAGGCGGACCTGATAAAGATGCTCGGCCTGGACCCTTCCACGGTGACCAAGATGCTCCAGCGGCTGGAGCAGGCCGGCCAGGTGCGGCGGCTGCCGGACCCCGCGGACCGGCGCGCGGTGCTGGTGGAGGCCACCGAGTCCGGGGCCCGGCTGCTGACCGAGGTGGAGCGGGTGTGGACCGCGCTGGAGGAGGAGAGCCTCGCCGGTCTGGACCCGGCCGAGCGTGCGCAGCTGCTCACCCTGCTCGGCCGGGTCGAGGCCAACCTGTGGACCCGCAACGCGGCACGGACCTGACCCGGTCCGACCCGACAGGTCAGCCCGACCAGCCCGGTCAGCCCGGTCAGCCCGCGAGGGCGTCGAGCAGGCGGTCCACGTCGGCGGGCGTGTTGAAGAGGTGGAAGGCGGCGCGCAGGTTGCCCGCGCGGTTGGAGACCTCGATGCCCGCCCGGCTCAGCTCGGGCTGACGGCCGCCGAGCCCGGGGACCGAGACGATCGCCGAGCCGGGGGCGGGCACCGGCTCGTGTCCGAGGACCGCGAGCCCGGCGCGGAACCGGTCGGCGAGGCCCACGTCGTGGGCGTGCACGGCGGCCACGCCGAGTTCCTCGATCAGGTCGAGCGAGCGGCGCAGGCCGGCGAACGTGAACAGGGCGTGGGTGAGGTCGAACCGCCGGGCGGAGTGGGCGAGTTCGGCGACCGGGCCGTAGCAGCTGTCCCACGGCTCCTCGCCCGCGACCCAGCCCGCGAGGACCGGTGTCAGCCCGCCGAAGTCCTCGGGGACCACGAGGAAGGCCGCGCCGTGCGGGCCGAGCAGCCACTTGAAGGAGACGGACGCGGTGAAGTCGTACGCGTCGGCGTCCATCGGCAGCCAGCCGGCCGCCTGGGAGAAATCGACGTAGGTGCGGGCCCCGTGCGCGCGGGCGGCCTCGCGCAGCGCGGGCAGGTCGGCGATCCGGCCGTCCGCCGACTGCGCCGCGCTGACCGCGACGAGGGCGGTGCCCGGCCGGACGGACTCGGCGACGCGCTCCAGCGGCACCGCGCGGACCTTGAGGTCGCCGCGGACGTGGAAGGGGTTCAGTACGGAGGTGAAGTCGTCCTCGGCGGTGAGGACTTCGGCGCCGGCCGGCAGCGAGGCGGCGATCACGCCGGAGTGCGCGGCGACCGAGGCGCCCGCCGCGACCCGGGTGGCCGGGACGCCGGCGAGCCGGGCATAGGCGGCCCGGCACGCTTCGACGTCCTCGTACAGCGAGGTCAGGGGCCGGCCTTCGGCCCGCAGCAGTGCCGCCTCGTGCAGGGCGGCCACGGTACGGGCGGGCAGCAGGCCGTTGCTGGCGGTGTTGAGGTAGGTGCTCTTCGGGGTGAACTCGGCGCGGACGAGGCTCTCGAACGTCTCCGTGGTCTCCATGCGTCCACTCTGCGGCCCGGGGAACCCCCCGTCCATTGCGGATTTCTACCTGGATCCGCCAAGCGACGCTTATACGACGGCCCTGACCTGTACTTTCCCAGCGCCTGCCCAGCGGCTGCCCAGCGGCTGCCCAGCCGCTTTCTCAGTGCTGCGGCACCGCGCACCCGTCAGGCCCGCAGGCCTCCGCGCCGCCCTCGTCGATGAGCTTCAGCGGGGAACGCGCTCCCCAGGCCTGGCTGAGCGCCTGCGTGAACAACTCGGCGGGCTGGGCCCCCGAGACCCCGTACTTCCGGTCGAGGACGAAGAACGGCACCCCGTTCGCACCGAGCTCGGCGGCCTCGCGCTCGTCGGCGCGGACCTCCTCGGCGTAGCGGGAGGGGTCGGCGAGCACCTCGCGCACGGCCGCCGAGTCCAGCCCGGCCTCCGCGGCCAGCTCCACGAGCCGCTCTTCGCCCTCGCTGAAGACGGACCGCTCCTCGGCGAAGTTCGCCCGGTACAGGATCTGGATCAGCTCGTCCTGGCGGCCCTGCTCCTTGGCGAAGTGCAGCAGCCGGTGCATGTCGAAGGTGTTGCCGTGGTCGCGCCCCCGGGTCCGGTACGCCAGTCCTTCGGCGGCGGCCTGCGCGCCCAGGTTCTCCTCGCCGGCCTGGGCCTGCGCCTCGCTCATGCCGTACTTCTTGATGAGCATGGCGAGCACGGGCTGGACGTCGTCCTTGGCGCGGCCGGGGTCCAGCTCGAAGGAGCGGTGCACGACCTCGACGTCGTCGCGGTGCGGGAAGGCGGCGAGCGCCTTCTCAAAACGCGCTTTTCCGACATAGCACCAAGGGCAAGCGATATCGGACCAGATCTCGACGCGCATGTTGTCGGCTCTCCAGGTAGTCACAAGAAATCTGTCAACTACCTGAACCTTCAATCAGCCCGCGTCATTCCCCGCCCACCGCGTACCGCAGGTACACGTGGTGATCGCCTTCGGCCGGCGGGTTCTCCGGGTCCGGCACCCAGCCCTGGCGGGCGTAGAAGGCCTGGGCGCGCCGGTTGTCGACGTGCACGTCCAGCACGGCGGTCCGCCTGCCCTCGGCCCGCCACTGCTCCAGGCAGGCGGCGTGCAGGGCGGTGCCGACACCGGCCCGCCAGCGGTCGGGGTCGACAAGGAACTGGAACAGCTTGACCGTTTCGGCAGCGGCGCCCTCCGGGGTACGGAAGGAGGCGACCCCGATGACGGCGCCCGCTTCCACCACGCACAGCACCTGCCTGTCGGGCCGCTCGACGGCGCCGCGCCAGGCGGCCGTCCAGTCGATGCCGTCGTCCGGGAGGCCGTCCGGGTAGTACGTCGACCGGGCCCGGTGGTGCAGCGCGGCAATCGTCTCCGCCTCCGCGGACAGGGCCGTACGGATCACGCGGAGCCCCTTCACACGGTCACTGATCATGCAACGGAGGACGTGACCGCGCCTTCGCCGGTTCCGTGCCGGCTGAACTGGGCCCGGTACGCGCTCGGGGTGAGCCCGGTGCGGCGGACCAGGTGGGCGCGGAGGGAGTCGGCGGTGCCGAGGCCGCAGGCGGCGGCCACCTGGTCCATGGCGAGCGTGGTGGTCTCCAGCAACTCCTTGGCCCTCTCGACGCGCTGGTGCAGCAGCCACTGCAGCGGGCTGACCCCGCTCTCGGCGTGGAAACGGCGGGTGAGGGTGCGCACGGAGACCCCGGCGTGCCGGGCCAGGTCGGTGAGGGTGAGCGGCTTGTCGAGGTTGCGCATGGCCCAGCCGCGGGTGTCGGCGCAGGCGGTGCCGCGCTCGGGCGGCAGCGGGGTGTGGGTGAACTGGGTCTGCCCGCCGGGCCGTACGGGCGCGACCAGGGCGAGGCGGGCGACCTCGTTGGCGACGGCGGCGCCGTAGTCGGTGCGGATGAGGTGCAGGCACAGGTCGATGCCGGCGGCGTACCCGGAGGAGGTGAGGAACGGGCCGTCCTGGGCGTAGAGGACGTCGCCCTGGACCTCGACGTCGGGGTGACGGCGGCGCAGTTCGTCGGCGTGCGCCCAGTAGGTGGTCGCCCTGCGGCCCTTGAGCAGTCCGGCCTCGGCGAGCGAGAAGGCGCCGGTGCAGATGGAGGCGATGCGCACCCCCGCGTCGGCGGCCTCGCGCAGCGCCGCCAGCACCCGGGGGTCCGGCGAGTAGAGCTTGCCGGTGCCGGCCACGATCACGGTGTCCGCCTCCCGCAGCGCCTCCAGCCCGTGCGGGACGTGCAGGTCCAGGCCGCCCGTCGTGGGCACCGGGCCGGGGTCGGGCGCGCAGATCACCACCTCGTACCCGGGCCGCCCGTCGACCTCGACCTTGTCGAACAGCAGCTCCGGGATGGCGAGGTTGAACATCGACACGGGCGGCGACGCGACAACCGCTACTCGCAGCATGGCCAGAACCTCCGGATGCATGGCTTTCGGGCCACTACTGTACGCCGCGGCCGATCAGCAGCATGGAGCCATGCCAACCGACCAGACCCGACGGCCCGCCCGACTCGACACCGGAAAAGGCGAGTTGAGGAAGGGGCCCAGCTACACCCCCGCCCTCACCCTGACCGCCGCCCTGCTGGGCTTCGCACTCATCACCCTCGACGCGTCCGTGGTGAACGTGGCCCTGCCCGCGATCGGCTCGGCGCTCGGCGGCGGCCTGTCCGGACTCCAGTGGACGGTGGACGCCTACACGCTGGCCTTCGCCGCCCTGATGCTCTCCACCGGCGCCTTCGCGGACCGGGCCGGGGCGAGCCGGGCGTACGGCATCGGCATCGCCGTCTTCACCCTCGCCTCGGCGGCCTGCGGCCTGGCCCCGACCCTCCCGGTGCTGATCGGCGCACGCGTGGTGCAGGGCGCCGCGGCGGCCGTCGTACTCCCGGCGTCGCTCTCCCTGGTACGGCACGCGTACGCGGATCCCGCACAGCGTGCGAAGGCGGTGGCGCTGTGGGGAGCCGGCGGCTCGGTCGCGCTGGCGCTGGGCCCGGTGGCGGGCGGCGCGCTGACCGCGGCCTGGAACTGGCGCGGGATCTTCTTCATCAACCTGCCGCTCGGGGCGGTCGCCCTGCTCCTGCTGGTGCGCGCCCCGCGCTCGGAGCGCCGCCCGGCCCCACTGGACCTGCCCGGCCAGCTCACCGCCGTGGTCACCCTCACCGCCCTCACCTTCGCGGTCATCGAGGGCGGTACGCCGGGACTCGCGGCCTTCGCCGTGGCACTGGCGGCCGCCGTCCTGTTCGTCCGCGTCGAGCGACGGCAGGCGCACCCGGTCGTCCCGCTGGAGCTGTTCCGGGACGGGGCGGTACGGGTGTCCGTGGCAGCCGGGGTGGCGTGCAGCGTGGCCTTCTACGGCGTGGTGTTCGTCTTCTCGCTCTTCTTCCAGCAGGTACAGGGCCGTTCAGCGCTGTACACCGGGCTGTTGTTCCTGCCGATGTCCGGGCTGATCGGGGTGACGAACGTCGTGTCCGGAAAACTGGCGGCCCGCTACGGACCGCGGCTGCCGATGCTGATCGGCCAGGCGCTGGCCGCGGCCGGACTGCTGGGCCTGCTGACCGTCGGCTCCGGCACGCCCGCCGTCGTGGTGGCCGTCCTGCTGGTCCCGATGGCGCTCGGCTGCGCGCTGACCGTGCCGCCGCTGACCGTCGTCATGATGGAGGCCGTGCCGGCCGAGCGTGCGGGCCTGGCGGCCGGGGTGCTCAACGCGGCACGGCAGGTGGCCGGCGGACTCGGGATCGCGGTGTTCGGCGCCCTGGTCGGCGGCGGCTTCGCCGCGGGAATGCGGGCGAGTCTGACACTGGCCGCGGTCCTGTTCGCCGTGACCTTCGTCCTCAGCTTCCGTCGCGCAGGTCGGCCGGCCAGTCGGGCCTGAACTCGATGTGGTCGTACGTCACCACACACCCCTCCCCTATGGGCGACTGGGTCATGAAGCCGACCAGGGCGCCCTCCGTCTCCTTCTCGCCGCCCAGGGTGAACAGTCGCACGAAGACCCACTTCTTGCCGTCCCGGGAGGCGTGGAAGGCGAGCGCCCGCCCGGTCCGGCTGATCCGCAGCCAGACCGAACTTCCCTCCACCGTGAAGGCGTTGGAGTCGTCGGAGTGCCCCCGGGTGACCACGGTGCAGACGGTGGGCACGTCCGGGGAGTTCTCCAGGCAGAGCTTGGCCCAGGCCCGGTCGCCGACATGGACGTACAGCACACCGGCGTCGAAGGCGGCACCGAACCCGACGGTGACCCGGGCGATCAGCTGGAAGTCCCCTTCGGGCGCCCCGAGCAGCCGGGGCGCGTCCGAGGCGGGATCCAGCGCCTCCCCGGTGGGCGACACGAACCGGTCCTGCCGGGCCCCGGCCCACCCGGTGAGCACCCCGTCCTCATAGAACCAGTGCCCGTCGGGCCCATAGGTACGGAGGGAGAAAGGAAGTTCGGGAAGTTCGACGTCCATGGTCAGATTGTGTCAGCAGAACCATTCGACATACGCACGGGCAGCCAACCCCGAAGGGCCGCGAAACCGAGCGTGAAAGCCGGGGCGGGCCCGGCCGACCCAAAGGGCCGCGAAACCGAGCGTGAAAGCCAGGCCAAGCCCGGCCACCCCAAAGGGCCGTGGCCCCGAGCGTGAAAGCCAGGGCAAGCCCAGCCGACCCAGGGGCGCGGGGAACTGCGCGAGCGGCCACGGACGACCCGCACCCGCCGAACCACCCCACGCCCCTACGGCGCTAACGCTCCAGGACCCCGTTGAACCGCCGGGGAAGCCCCAGCGGGTTCTCGTCCCGAAGCTCCGCCGGCAGCAGCGCGGCAGGCGCCCCCTGATAGGCCACCGGCCGCAGCCACCGCTCGATGGCCGTACCGCCCACAGAAGTCGACGTGGACGTGGTGGCCGGGTACGGCCCGCCGTGATGCTGGGCCGGGGCCACGGCGACCCCCGTCGGCCAGCCATTCACCAGCACGCGCCCGGCCAGCGGCGTCAGCTCCGCGAGGATCTCCGCCCCCAGCCCCTCCCCCGCGGCCTCCTCGGCAGAGACATGCACCGTCGCCGTGAGGTTCCCCGGCAGCCGTGACAGCACCGACGTCGCCTCACCCCGGTCCTCGTAGCGGACCACCACGGTCACCGGCCCGAAGCACTCCTCGATGAGCAGGTCATGGGCCCCCTCCTCGGCCAGCCTCGCCGCCGGCACCGTCAGGAACCCGGCGCTCACGGTGTGCTCGCCGCCCGCCCCGGGCGTCACCGGGGTCTCCACGTCGGGGAGTCCGGCGCGCTCCGCGACCCCGGCGACGAAGTTGTCCCGCATCCGGTGGTCGAGCAGCACGCCCGCGTCGGTGTTGCTGACCGCGTCCGTGAGGGACTTGACCAGGCCGTCACCGGCGGCGCCGGCCGGCACCAGCACCAGGCCCGGCTTCACGCAGAACTGCCCGACGCCCAGCGTCATCGACCCGGCGAGCCCGGTACCGATCTCCTCGGCCCGCTCGGTGGCCGCGGCCTCCGTGACGAGGACCGGGTTCAGGGAGCCCAGCTCGCCGTGGAACGGGATCGGCACCGCACGCGCGGCGGCCGCGTCGAAGAGCGCACGTCCGCCCCGGACGGAACCGGTGAAGCCCGCGGCGGCGACCAGCGGGTGACCGATCAGCTCGATGCCGGCCTGGAAGCCGTGCACGAGACCGACGACGGCCTCCGGGATGCCGTGCTCGGCCGCGGCCAGGCGCAGCACCTTGGCGACCAGCTCGGACAGGGCCGGGTGGTCGGGGTGGGCCTTGACGACGACCGGGTTGCCGGCGGCCAGCGCGCTCGCGGTGTCGCCGCCGGCGACGGAGAAGGCGAAGGGGAAGTTGGAGGCCGAGTAGACGGCGACGACACCCAGCGGGACCTTGTAGCGGCGCAGGTCCGGGATGGGCGGGGTGGCGGTGGCGTCGGGGTGGTTGATGATGACGTCGAGGAAGGCGCCCTCGTCGACGATGTCGGCGAAGGCCCGCAGCTGGTAGCCGGTACGGGCGAGTTCCCCGGTCAGCCGGACGGGGCCGAGCGCGGTCTCCGCGTCGGCGGCCTCGACCAGCCGGTCCTTCGCCGCGTCGAGTCCGGCGGCGGCCGAGCGCAGGAAGGCGGCGCGGACCGTGCGGTCGGCGAGGAAGCCGCGGGCGGCGTGCGCGGCCGTGACGACCGCGTCGACCTCCTCGGCTGTGGCCTCCACCGCAACCTGTTCACGCTGCTTCCCGGTGCGCGGGTCGACACTCCAGACTGGTGCTGCTGCCACCGCGGGTCCCTCCATGGTTGCGTCCTGCCGCAATATCCGGGTCATATCCGGGTCATTCACCAGGGATGTTCGATATACTGAACGCTGTCTCTGATGATGAATATGCTGTTGGAGACTATAACCTCGGTTTCTCGTCCAACGAAGGGGTCAAGGGCGATGTCGGCAGGCGAGACAGGCGGCGGGGCACAGGTCAAGTCCGCGGTACGGACCGTGGAGTTGCTGGAGTACTTCGCCGGCCGGCCCGGTATGCACTCCCTCGCGGCCGTCCAGGAGGCCGTCGGATATCCCAAGTCCAGCCTCTACATGCTGCTGCGCACACTGGTGGAGCTGGGCTGGGTGGAGACGGACGCGACCGGCACCCGGTACGGCATCGGGGTGCGGGCCCTGCTGGTCGGCACGTCGTACATCGACGGCGACGAGGTGGTCGCGGCGGCCCGCCCGACCCTGGACCGGCTCTCCGACGACACCACGGAGACCATCCACCTGGCGCGTCTCGACGGCACGAACGTGGTCTACCTGGCCACCCGCCAGTCCCAGCACTACCTGCGCCCCTTCACCCGGGTCGGCCGCCGCCTGCCCGCGCACTCCACCTCGCTCGGCAAGGCGCTGCTCGCCACCCACACCGACGAGCAGGTCCGCAAACTGCTGCCGGAGACGCTCCCCGCTCTCACCGAGCACACCATCACGGACCGCGAGAAGCTCATCGAGGAGCTCCACCAGATCCGCGAGCAGGGTTTCGCGATCGACCGCGAGGAGAACACGCTCGGGCTGCGCTGCTTCGGCGTGGCGATCCCCTACCGCACCCCGGCCCGCGACGCGATCAGCTGCTCGGTCCCGGTGGCCCGCCTCACCCCGGCTCATGAACAGATGATCAAGGACGCCCTGTTCGACGCGCGGGACCGCCTGACGCTGGCGACGCGCCGGCTCTGACCCGGCGGGGCTCGCATGAGCGGACGATGAGAAATCCGGCCGCATGGAACGGAGGCCCCCTGTTCGCTCGTCTGTCTGAGCGGGATGAACAAAACGATCAGGCGGGCGTCCGTCTTCGCACTGCTGCTCGTGGTCGCTCTGCTGGTCAGGGCGACATGGGTGCAGTTCTACGACGGCCAGGCTCTCGCGGACGACACGGACAACCGGCGCAACGTCATCGAGACGTACTCACAGCCGCTCGGGAACATCATCGTGGCCGGTGAGTCGATCACCGGCTCGACCAGGACGTCGGGCAGCAGCGACCTCAGGTACAAGCGCACGTACACGGACGGCAAGCTGTACGCGGCGGTGACGGGCTATGCCTCGCAGAGCTATGCCCCGACCCAGTTGGAGGGCATCTACCAGGACCTGCTCAACGGCACCGACAGCCGGCTCAGGACGGTCATGGACACGGTCACCGGCGAGCGCGCCGAGCCGGGCAACGTGATCACGACGATCGACCCGGGCGTCCAGAAGGCGGCGTACCGGGCGCTCGGCGGCAACAAGGGCGCGGCGGTCGCGATCGACCCGGAGACCGGCAAGATCCTGGCGGTCGTGTCGACCCCGTCGTACGACCCCTCCTCGCTCACCGACGCCAACACCGCCGGCACGGCCTGGAAGAAGCTGACCGCCGACAGCGACAAGCCGCTCACCAACCGGGCACTGCGCCAGCCGCTGCCGCCGGGCTCGACGTTCAAGCTGGTGGTCGCGGCGGCGGCCCTGGAGGACGGCCTCTACGCGAACGTCGACACGAAGACCGACAGCCCGGACCCGTACACCCTGCCCGGCACGACGACCCCGCTGAAGAACGAGAACACCGCGGCACCCTGCGAGAACGCCTCGATCCGCACCGCCCTGCGGTACTCCTGCAACAACGTCTTCGGGAAGATGGCCGTCGACCTGGGCCAGGACAAGGTCCGGGCGATGGCCGAGAAGTTCGGCTTCAACGACGCCAAGCTGGACGTGCCGGTGCGCGCGTACGCCAGCGTCTACCCCTCCGGCATGGACAAGGCCCAGACCGGCCTCTCCGGCATCGGCCAGTTCGACGTCACGGCGACCCCGCTCCAGATGGCCATGGTGTCGGCTGCGATAGCCGACGGCGGCAAGCTGGTCTCCCCGCACATGGTCTCGCAGATCACCGACAGCGGCGGTGACGTGCTGAAGGACTACGACGACGAGGCGGGCAGCAAGCAGATCGTCAGCTCCTCGACCGCGGAGCAGTTGCAGTCCGCGATGGAGACGGTCGTCAAGGACGGCACGGGCACGAACGCGCTGATCGACGGCGTGACGGTGGGCGGCAAGACGGGCACGGCCCAGCACGGCGAGAACAACAGCAAGACGCCGTACGCCTGGTTCACGTCGTACGGCAAGTCCGACAGCACGGGCAAGGAGGTCGCGGTGGCGGTCCTGGTCGAGCAGTCGGACGCGGCGCGGTCGGAGGTCAGCGGCAACGGGCTGGCGGCTCCTGTGGCCAAGGCGATGATGCAAGCAGCGCTGAAGTAAAGCGCCCTGTAAGGGGCGCGGGGCGGTAGTCGATTTGCGGCTACCGCCGCGCGGGCGCGACCAGCCACGACGAACCCGCGGCCTCCAACGCACCCCCGCGCCCCACCCCCTACTTCACCCCCAGCACCTGCTCCACCGGATCAATCGCGAAGTACACCAGGAACAACGCCGAAACGGCCCACAGAAGCCAGTTGACCTCCTTCGCCTTCCCCAGCACCGCCTTGATCACGACGTACGCCAGGAACCCCGCCCCGATGCCGTCCGTGATGGAGTAGGTGAACGGCATCGCGGCGATCGTCAGGAACGCCGGGATCGCGATCTCGTACTTGTCCCAGTCGATGTGCTTGACGTGGGTCATCATCAGGAAGCCCACGGCGATCAGCGCGGGCGCCGCCGCCTGGAGCGGGACGATGGTGAGCAGCGGCGTGAGGAAGAGGGCCAGGCCGAACAGGCCGCCGGTGATCAGGTTGGCGAAGCCGGTGCGCGCGCCCTCCCCCACCCCCGCCGCCGACTCGATGTACGCCGTGTTGGAGGAGGCCGAGCCGAGGCCGCCGGCCACCGCCGCCGCGCCGTCGATGAACAGCACCCGCCCGATGCCCGGCACCTGCCCCTGTTCGTCGAGCAGCCCGGCCTCCGCGCTGATGCCGACGATCGTGCCCATGGCGTCGAAGAAGTCGGACAGGATCAGGGTGAAGACCAGCAGTACGGCCGTCAGGACACCGGCCTTGGCGAAACCGCCGAACAGGCTGAAGTGACCGACGAGCCCGAAGTCGGGCGTGCCCACGATCTTGTCGGGGATCTTCGGCGTGGTCAGGCCCCAGCTCTTGATGTCGGCGGCGGAGTTGATGACGATCGCCACCAGGGTCATCGTGACGATGCTGATCAGGATCGCGCCCTTCACCTTCCGCGCGACCAGCGCGATGGTCAGGAGCACGCCAACGCAGAAGACGAGCACGGGCCAGCCGGTGAGCCGTCCGACGGCCCCCAGCTGCACCGGCACGGTGGTGTCCGCGGCGTCCGGGATCCGGCTGACGAAACCCGCGTCGACGAAGCCGATGAACGCGATGAACAGGCCGATGCCGACGCCGATCGCCTGCTTCAGCTGCTGCGGGATGGCGTTCATGATCGCCTTGCGCAGGCCGGTCAGGACGAGCACACAGATCAGCAGGCCTTCGAGGACGACCAGGCCCATCGCGTCGGACCAGCTCATCAGCGGTGCCAGTTGGAAGGCCACGACGGCGTTGAGGCCGAGACCGGCGGCGATGGCGAGGGGCAGGTTGCCGCCGACGCCCATGACGACCGTCATGACGCAGGCCACCAGCGCGGTGGCGGTGACGAGTTGGCCGGTGTCGAGGGTGTGGCCGAACTTGTCCTTGGCGCTGCCGAGGATGATGGGGTTCAGGACAAGGATGTAGGCCATGGTGAAGAACGTGGCGAAGCCGCCGCGTATCTCGCGGCCGAAGGTGGATCCCCGTTCGGAGATCTTGAAGAACCGGTCGACGCCGTTCCCGGCAGGTGGCGCGGCCCCCTGCGGCCGGTCCACCTTCTGCGTCTCGGACATGGTCGTACTCCTCGTCCCCTGGGCGTGCGTGTGCGGATGCTGGCTGGATTGTTCCCGCGCTGAACCTGTTTCAGGTTTTCCCCGTGTTACGGAATCGCCCTCGGTGTGGTTCGGTGGACCACACCGCGTCCGGCCCCTCGCACCAGATACATCGAACCCCCGTACGATGCACACGAAATGATCACTGCTACGCTCCGAACCTCGCCGGAACGTTCCTCCGGACATTCGCATGTCATCGCATGTCATCTACATGACACAGAATCCCTGACAGAAGAGGTCACCCGTGGGCTCAGTCGTCGACGACGCCGCCTCCGCGGAGTTCCACGCCTTCTTCGAACGCCACTACGGCGAACTCTCTCGTCTCGCCCATCTGCTGACCGGTGAGGCGGACGCCGCCGACGATCTGGCCGCCGACGCCCTGCTGGCGCTGTGGCACCGCTGGGACCGGGTCCGGGCCGCCGACCACCCGGTCGCCTACGCCCGGGGTGTCGTCGCCAACCTGGCCCGCACCCGCATCCGCAGTGCCGTGCGCGAGCGGCGCCGTATCGCGCTGTTCTGGTCGCACCGCGAGGAGACCGCCGAGAACCCGGACGTCGCCGGCGTGGTCGACGTACAGGGGGCGTTGCGCCGGCTGCCGTTCCGCAAGCGGGCGTGTGTGGTGCTCCGGCACGCGTTCGACCTGTCGGAGAAGGACACCGCGCTCGCCCTGGGGATCTCGGTGGGTACGGTTAAGAGCCAGACGTCGAAGGGCATGGCGGAGCTGCAGCGGCTGCTCGGCGACTCGCAGGGTGTTCCGCAGAGGGTGCACGCGGCGATGGTGCCGCGGACCGGTGAGACCGGAGGAAGGAACCGATGAGGCAGCAGGACGTGCACGACGAGCTGCGCGCCCGGCTGCACGAGGCGGCCGAGGCGCACGAACCCGACCGCGCCCGGATCCTGGCCCGGGTCGAGCGGGGCATGGCCGCGCAGGGCCGCCCGAACCATCGCGCCACCCTTCCGCCCGTGTTCGGCTGGGTCCGGGTGGTCAGCGCCACGGCCGCGGTCGCCGCGGTCCTCGGGGTCGGCGGCTACGCGGTCGCCTCGGCCGTGAAGGACCCGCCCACCGAGAAGACGGTCGCCGTGTCGCCGACGCCCTCGGCGTCCCCGGACGCGACCAGCCGCCCGCCGTCCCGCACGGCCGCCCCGCCGGCTTCCGGCGTGCCCTCGAAGAACTCCTCCCCGAAGGCGAGTCCGACGCCCTCGTCGACCCCGAAGGCCTCCGCCACCCCCGTGGCACCCGTCGCGAAGGGCGATGAGGACGGCCCGCTCTGGTCGGACGGCTCCGTGGACCCGCACAGCAACGACTTCTGGGCGCAGTCCAACGTGACCCTGAAGACCTCCGGACAGCTGACGGCACTCACCGTCCAGCTGAAAGTGGCCCAGACAGGCGGGGTGTCCGACGCCGGAGCGTGGCGCTCGCTGCCGGAGACCGACTTCACGCAGACGGTGGCCGAGCAGGACGGCTTCCTGGTCTACACGTGGACGCTCAAGCCCGGCAGCAAGGTCGCGGTCGGCGAGTGGGTGTTCGCGGGCCAGTACAACCACAAGCAGGGCGGCCGCGACGCAAAGAACGACACCTACACGATCACCGGCACCGCGGCGGGCAAGCAGTACGCAGTGACGGGCGACTTCGCGACACACACGACAGCCGACGGCGACTCATAGGAAGGCAGCACCTCTCCGCGCCCTTTAGGGGCGCGGGGAACTGCGCGACCAGCCACAACGGGCCGCGCAGTCCGCAACGCACCGTCAGTCCATGGTGGATCCGATCGTCGTCGACCCGGTCGTCAGAAACACCGTCACCGGCAACGCCCCACTCGTCGGCCTCGCCGCATACGCGGACGTCGCGTCCGTCGACTTGAACGCCGGCGCGCTCACCCCGCCGTCCCAGCTGTTCGCGGCGGACACCGCCCTGGACCCCAGCTTGTCCGCCCCACCCCCGTCGCTCACCGCGAGGTTCCGCGCCAGCCGGGCCTTGCCGGTCTCGAAGAAGAACCCGGCCTGGGCGTTCGCGTAGGCCGTGTTGCGGTTCAGGACGATCGCCCCGGTGTTGGAGTTCTCGGTGAACCCGTTCAGCGTGTTGTCCCAGGCCGCGTTGTCACTGACGACGTGCGCGACGGCGACGCCCCCGCCGCCCAGCTTGAACCCGTTGCCGTTGCCCTCGAACGCGGAGTCGTTCCACCGGTTCTTGCCGTTGCCGAAGGCCCAGCTGTGCTCGATCCTGACGGGGGACGAGAACTGCCACAGGTCCAACCCGTCGTCCGAGTTGTTGTACAGACGGGCGCCGGTCACCTTGTTGCCGGTGCCCGAGCCGAACTTGATGGCGATGCCGTCGGCGTTCTGCCCGTGCCCGGCCTTGTCGTAGTTGCCGTAGCTGTCCAGGTTCTGGACGAGGTTGTTCACGGTGTTGTCGCCGCGCAGCGTGAACCCGGAGTCGCCGTTGTTCGCGGTGACGAGGTTCTTGAAGATCCCGCCCGTGGACGAGGTGACGACGAAGCCCTGGGCCGGGGAGTTCTGGAAGGTGAGGTCCTGGACGGTCCAGTAGCTGCCGTAGATCCCGGTGAGCCACTGGCCGGCGGGCAGCTTGGAGCCGTCGATCCTGACCTTCTCGCCGCTGTAGGCCTTGAGCGTGACGCGGTTCGAAGCGGTGCCGCTGACCGTCGACTTCAGGGTGGCGGTCGGGTAGTAGGTGCCCGCGCGCACCTCGATGACGGTACCGGCGACGGCGCCCGCGACGGCCGACTCCAGCTGTGCGGTGGTGGAGACGGTGACCGTGCTGGTGGCGGCCTGGGCACCGCCGTTCGACAGGCCGAGGTAGACGCCTCCCGCCCCCGCGGCGACGGCCACCGCCGCGGCGATCGAGAGGGTTCGCGTCCTGCGGTGGCGTCCGGTGCTGAAGCGCACTGGCCGTTCCTTTCCTTGACGTCCTTGACGTGCTGGACGTGTTCGACGAGGGAGCGAAACGGGCCGGAGGGGCCGCCCCGGCCCGTTTCTGTCTCCCAGTCGCCGCCGTGGCCGGAAAGGGTTGCCACGGACGGACAGGATTTTCCGCCGGCGTCAGGACACGAAGTACGTCGGGTTCGGCAGCTTGTACGTGCGGTTCGCGTAGCCGCCGTCCAGGTCCGAGTACTGGTCGCCGAAGTTGGCGACGATGTCGTACCCGAGGTCCTTCTCGATGTGCTGGCGCGTGCCGGACTTGTACTGCACGGTCGTGCAGTTCCAGGTGCCCGGCGTGGCGCAGGAGCTCAGGTAGGACGGCGGGTTGGCCTTGTCCTTGAGGAACATGTGGGCGGCGTCGAGGTTGACGTCGGCGCCGATCTTCTTCAGGTTCTCGACGGCGGCGCTGCGCTGCGCCTCGCTGAGCCCGGAGTTGTAGAAGACCTCGACGCCTTCGCTCTGCGCGTACCGGACGAGCTCGGCGCTGCCGAACACGCCCGGCCGGTCGGCCTTGTTGACGTAGTCGGCCCACGTGGTCGAGTTGTACGTGTAGTTGTAGCGCTTCTCGTAGTCGAGGCTGAGCAGCAGCGTGTCGTCGATGTCGAAGACGACCGCGGGCTTCTCGCCGTGGCGGTGCGCCTTGCGCGCGGCCCGGTCGATGTAGCGCTTGGCGTCCGCGTCGATGCGCGCCAGGTCCTTGGCGTAGGGGCTGGTCGGCGAGGCCTGGTAGACGCCGTTGGCGTCGGCGGCGGTGCCGTAGTAGGTGTCGATGTCCTTCACCAGGAGCCCGATGTTGTACGGCTCGTGGGTGGAGTTCGCGGTCGACTGGCCGGCCGTGGCGGCACCGGCGCCGTAGAGGGCACCGCCGGCGACCGCACAGACGGCGGCGATCGCCGCGAGACGAAGTGACTTATGCATGACAGGAGTTCTACGCGCGTCATCCGGGTGGGCGCGAGACCCGTTGCCTGATCGATATCTCATCGGCGGGCAAAAAACGGGTCAAGCGCCCTGGAGGAAGTCCTTCCGTTTGCCTCCTGTTCAGTTCATGGTGGCCCCGATGGTCGTGCTCCCCGTCGTCAGGAAGGTGGTCGCCGGCAAGGAGCCGTCCGACTGGCGGGCGTTGTAGGTGGTGGTCGCGTCCGTCGACTTGAAGGCGGGGGTGCTGATGCCGCTGTCCCAGTTGTTGCCGGCGGACACCACCGAGGAGCCCTTGCTCACCAGCCCGCTGCCGTTGCTCACCGCGAGGTTCTTGCCGAGCCGGGCCGCGCTGGTGGCGAAGTAGTAGCCCCAGCCGCCGTTGGCGTAGGCGGTGGTGCGGTTGATGACGATCGCGCCGGTGTTGGAGTTCTCGGTGAACCCGTTGCCCGAGTTGCCCCAGGCGGCCGAGTTGTTGACGACGTGCGCGACGGTGACGCCGTTGCCGCCCAGCTTGTAGCCGTTGCCGTTGCCCTCGAAGGCGGAGTCGCCCCAGCGGTTGACGCCGTTGCCGAAGGACCAGGTGTGCTCGATGGTGACCGGCGAGGAGAAGGACCAGAGGTCGATCCCGTCGTCCGAGTTGTTGTACAGACGGGCTCCGGTGACGAGGTTGCCGGTGCCGGAGCCGAACTTGACGGCGACGCCGTCCGCGTTCTGACCGTGCGTGGCGGCGTCGTAGTTGCCGTAACTGTCGAGGTTCTTGACGGTGTTGTCGACCGTCCCGTCCCCGGTGAGCGTGAAGCCGGAGTCGCCGCCGTTGATGGTCTTGACGTTGTTCCAGTTGGTGCCGGTGCAGGACTGGCAGACCACCGCGCTGTCCGGGGAGTTCTGGAAGGTGATGTTCGAGACGTTCCAGTAGTCCGCGGTCAGTTTGAAGATCCAGGAGCCGGAGGGCAGCGAGGAGCCGTCGATCTTGACCGTCTCCGAGCCGTACGCGGTGAGCGTGATCGGCGCCGAGGAGGTGCCGTTGGCCGTGGACTGGAGGGTGGCCGTCGGGTAGTAGGTGCCGCCGCGGACCTGGATGACCGTGCCGGCGGTGGCGTTCTTGATGGCGTTGGTCAGGTCGGTGGAGTTGCTGACCACGACGGTGGCCGCGTGCGCCGGGGTGGCGATGACGGCGAGTCCGAGCGATGCCGTGGTCACGGCGAGCGCGGTGAAGGTGCTGATTCGACGCATGACGTGCGGGTCCTTTCGTCGATCAGAAGGAACGGATCTGCTGGGGCTTCCAGTCGCCGAGATAGGTCGCGGGGGTGTGCGACGCGGCCTCGGCGCCGGTGAGCTGGGGCCGGTTCCCGGGGACGGTGATCACCGCGCCCGGCCCTGAGTTGCGGTACTCGCGGAACCGCATGGACTGCCAGGGGTAGGCGTCCCGCATGTTCGTGTAGGGCGCGACGGGGTCGATCCCGGGGCCGATGAGACTGTCCCGCACGACCAGCGAGGGCCAGGCGGTGGTCTCGTACGTCGGCACCCAGGGCCGCGCCAGTTTGTACGCCCCGTCCTCCGCGCCGGAGGTGAACCGGCAGCGGACGGCGAGGAACCCGTGCGGGTTGGCACGGGCGGTCGAGGGGGCGAACACCATGCCCTTGGGGGTGAAGGTCACGTCCCGTTGCAGGGTGCGGAAGTGGCAGTGCGCGTACACCGCGGTGGCCCGCCCGAAGACGAAGTCGACATCGCCCTCGATGTAGCAGCGGTCGAAGAACTGCCGGTCGAAGGAGCCGAGTTCGGTGGTGTCGGCGAACAGGGTGTCCTGGTGGGCGAGGAGCCGTACGTTCTCGACGTGGGTGCGGTCCCCGGTCAGGCAGGCGGCGACGGCCTGGGTGCCGGTGATGTCCGGGTGGTCGGCGCGCAGCCAGTCGTTGGCGAGGGTGAGGTCGCACATCCGGAGCCCGGCGGCGGCCGAGGTGAAGGTGGCCGAGCCGGCCGTGCCGTAGGTCCCCGAACCGTCCGGTCGCTGCGTTCCGTTGGCGTTGTCGTAGACGATGACCGCGGCCCGGGGATCGCGACTCGCGCCCCGCAGTGTCAACTCCTCGCTGTCGGCGGGCACGTTGACGACCTCGCGGTACGTCCCCGGGTGCACGACGATCGTCCAGCCCGGGCCGGGCACCGCGTCCACGGCCGCCTGGACGGAGTCACCGGGCCGGACGTGCAGGGTGCGGCGGTCGCGGGTGAAGGCCGTGGCCGATCCCATGGCCAGCGCGGCCGCTCCGGCGGCGAGGAGTGCGCGTCGGGTCGGCACGTCAGCACTCCTTCCACGGGGTCCAGTCGCCGAGATAGGCCTCCCGGGTCGCGGACCCGGCCTGTTCGGCGGTGAGCTGGGGCCGGTTCCCGGGGACGGTGATCGCCGCACCGGGCCCGGAGTTGCGGTACTCGGCGAAGCGCTGGCTCTGCCAGGGGAAGGCGTCCGACATGTTGGTGTAGGGGGCGACGGCGTCGATGCCCGGGCCGAGCCAGGAGTCGCGGACGACGAGCGAGGGGCGGGCCGTGGTGTCGGAGCTGGGCACCCAGGGGCGGCCCAGCTTGTAGGCGGCGGGCGGGGCTTCGCCGCTGATACGGCTCCGGCTGACCAGGTAGCCGTACGGGTTGGCGTTCGCCGTCGACGGAGCGAGCACGAACCCGTAGGGGGAGGCCGCCAGGTCGGTCCGGTCCAGGGTGCGGAAGTGGCACCCCTCGTACACCGCCGTGGCCCGCCCGAAGACGAAGTCGACGTCGCCCTCGGCGTAGCAGTGCGCGAAGTACTGCCGGGCGAAGACTCCCAGGGCCGTCGAGTCGGCGTACAGGGTGTCCTGGTGGCCGAGGAACCGGCAGTGGTGGAAGGCGCTGCGGTCGCCCTGCACCTTGAGGGCGACGGCCTGGGTGCCGCTGATGTCGGGGTGGTCGGCGCGCAGCCAGTCGTTGGCGAAGGTGATCCAGCGGGCGGTGAAGCCGTCGGCCTGCACGGTGGTGGTGGCGGAGCCGGTGGTGCCGTACGTCCCGCCGCCGGGCTTGGGGGTGCCGGCCGCGTTGTCGTGGACGATGACGACATCCCGCGGGTTCTCGGTGGCGCCGATCCAGGTGGCCTCGGTGCGGGTGGTGTCGACGGCGACCGTCTCCCGGTAGACGCCCGGGGCGAGGACCAGCGTCCGGCCGCTGCCGGTGGCGGCGGTCACGGCGGCCTGGACGGTGGTGAAGTCGCCGCGGCCGTGCGGGTCGACGTACAGGGTCTGCGGGGTGCGGCGGCGCTCCGGGGAGCCGTACCGCCCGAAGGGGCGGGCGGTGGCGTGCGCGGGGCGGGCGGCCAGTGCGAGCGCGGCGCCCGCCCCGGCGCCCGCGAGCAGGAAACCCCGTCTGGACAGGGGAAGGTGGGGCGAGGACATGCGGGTGCTCCTTGAAGAGGGAGAGGGGTGGCGGTACTCCTTGCCGTGGGGGGTGGGGGCCGGGGCGGACTCCGCTGAGCGCCCCGGCCGCGACGAACGCGCGTCAGCGCAGCTGACCGGCGCCCGCGCCGCAGTCGACGATGCGCGGCACGGCCGGCGCCGGATCGACCTTCGTCCGCAGGGTCGGGGTCCAGGTCGAGCCCGCCGTGAGGGTCTCCGCCGGGATCTGCGCGTTGTGGACGGCGATCAGGTCCGTCGGCTCACCGTTGACGTAGTTGTCGTCGGCGGTGAGCGTCGACTCGTTCCACTTCTTCAGGATCGAGCCGGCCTTGACGGTGTCGGGCAGGGTGAACGCGTTGTGCTCCGCGACGAGCTGGGACTCGATGCCGATGCCGTAGCTGTAGCCGTAGCCGTCCTCGGCGACGAAGTGGTTGTTGTAGGAGTCGACCTGCCCGAACCGCACCCGGGGCGCCCGCTCCACCAGGTTGCTGAACAGGTTGTGGTGGAAGGTGACCTTGAGGTGCCCCCGGTCGACGGCCGCGGTGGACGCGCTGTCGCTGTTGCCGATGAGGATCGTCTTGTCGTGATCCGCGAAGACGTTCCAGGAGGCCGTGACGTAGTCGGCGCCCTTGACGATGTCCAGCTCGCCGTCGTGCTGTTCGTAGATCCGCCCGAAGTAGTACGGCAGTGTGCTGTCCGGGTGGTCACCGTCGGTGAACGTGTTGTGGTCCATCCACACGTGTGTGGACCCGTAGATGACCGCGCTGTCGTACTCGGAGTTCCAGTTGCCGTCGGCGGTGTCGGTCGGGTCCCACTGCGGGAAGCAGTCGAGGGGGCTCTCGAAGCCCAGGTTGCGGACGATGACATTGTCGACGGCCTTGATCTGCAGACTGGCGCCCTTGAAACCGGCGTCCTTGCCGATGCCGACGATGGTGGTGTTGGCCGGGACGTACGCCTTGATATAGGCGTCCTGGTCGGCCTGCGAGGCGCGGCGCAGCCCCTCCGGACTGTCGTCGGGCTCGTTGTCGAGGTTGGTGGAGTGCCCCCAGGCCTCGGGTGAGTACTTGGCGAGGTAGGCGTCGAAGTCGTAGCCGGGCACGGCGAACGAGTCACAGCTCGGTCCGTCCGCGTCGATCGTCCCCTCGACCCTGATGATCTTCGGCGCGCTGCCGCCGTCCGCCAGGGCGGCCTTGAACTCGTCCCAGGTGGTGACGGTGTAGACGTGCGCGGCGTCGGCGTCGGACCCGCCGGTGGTCCCGGTGGTGGCCGCGCCCCAGCCGTCGTTCGCGGCCAGCACCTGCCGGTCCGGCGCGGCCCGGTGGGGTCCGGCGGCCTGGGCGGTTCCGGTCGCGGCCAGCACGAGAGCCGTGCAGCCCACGAGCGCCGCAATGACGCGTCCATGACATATCTGTGTACGCACTGTGCGGGTCTCCTCAGCTTGCGGGTGGCCAGGTGATCCAGGACGTGGGGATGTCCTTGTGCAGCCGGATGACGTCGTGCCGGGCCAGCACCCGGGTGCGCAGCAGCTCCTGCGCCACGAGCCGGGCCACGGCGATGGCCCCCGGCGGGTTGAAGTGCGTGTTGTCCTGCTCGGTGTCCGTCCAGTTGAAGTACGTCTTGGTCGCCTCGACCCCGAGCGACTGCCACAACGCCAGCGACAGCGCCTCGATGTCGAGCAGCGCGACGCGTTCCCGCGCGGCGAGCGCGCGCATCGCCGCCGGGTAGTCGCCGTGGGTCGGCACGGCGTTTCCGTCGGCGTCGAACCGCCGGCGCTCGACGGGCGTGGCGAGAACCGGCCGGGCGCCGCGCGCCCGGGCGCCTTCGATGTAGAGCCGCAGACAGTCCTGGTAGGTGGTCCAGGGCTCGGTGTACCGGGTGGGGTCGTCACTCTTCTCGTCGTTGTGCGCGAACTGAATGACCAACAGGTCGTGCGGCCGAAGGGTCGCGAGAATGGCGTCAAGCCGTCCTTCGTCGACGAAGCTCTTGGAACTCCGCCCGTTCACGGCTTGGTTGGAGACGGCGATTTCCTTCCGGAGAAAGAAGGGAAGCGCCATTCCCCACCCGGTTTCCGGAGCCGCATCGGCGTATTTCTGGGCGGCGGTGGAGTCTCCGGCGATGTAGAGCGTTCGCTTCCCGCCGGGAGAACGGCCGACGAGAGGAACGGCGGCGAGGGCGGCCGTGGTTACCTGTCTGCGGGTAAGTGACACAAGAGGCTGCCTTTCAGGTCTTTTAGGGGCGCGGGGAACTGCGCGACCAGCCACAACGGGCCCACAGCCCCCCCACCACCGCAACCACCCGATCTCAGTGGTGCTGTTTCCAGTCGGCCTGCGCCTTGTCGAGCTGGTCGGCCAGCGTGTCCAGGAACTCCTTCGCCGTCATCTTCCCGAGCAGCACCTTCTGGAAGTTCGGCTCGTTGTCCGCCTTGGAAATGGTGTTCCAGTCCGGCAGATAGTAAGGAAGCTGCACGATCTTGGTCGACGCCCCGTTCAACGCCTCCGCGGCCAGCTTCGTCGGCTCCGACGCCTGGACCCACGCATCCTGCGCGGCCTCGTTGTTCGCCGGCACCTGCCCCGCCGACTCGTTCCACTTGCTGTTGGCCTCGTGCGAGGCGGCGAACTCGATGAACTTCCAGGCGGCGGCCTTGTTCTTACTGGACTTGAAAAGGCCGAGACCGTCCACGGGGTTGGAGACCTGCACCCGGGTGCCGTCGTCCAGCGTCGGATTCGGAATCCCCTTGAACTTCCCGCTCAGCGCCTTCTCGTGGTCGGCATAGGAACCGAGGTTGTGGCTCAGCATCCCGATCGTGCCGGAATCCCACTGCGCGACCATCTTGGTGAAGTCGTTGTTGACGTCGGCGGACGGGGTGTCCTTCTTGTACAGCCCGACGTACTTCTCAAGGGCGGCGACGTTCTTGGGATCGTTGACGGTGGTCTTGTCACCGTTCCAGAAGGAGGTGATCCCGCTCTGCCCGTACATGGCGTCCAGCGCCTGGGCGATGGATCCCTCGCCGCCCCGGATGGTGTACCCGAACCTGTTCTTCGCCTGGTCGGTGAGTTCGCCGGCGGCCGCGTAGAACTTCGTCCAGGTGGTCGGCGGGTCCAGCTTGGCGGCACTGAACAGATCGGTCCGGTACCAGAGCGTGCCGTTGTTCGCGGAGGTCGGCACGGAGTACGTCTTTCCGTCACCGCCCGCGGACTTCACGCTGTCCAGGAACTTCTCGTTGAGCCTGCCGTTCAGCGAGCTCTTCCCGAGCCGGCTGTCCAACGGCTCCAGCGCACCCTGCGCGGCGATCTCCGCGAGCATCGCGGTGCCGACCCCGCCGACGTCGGGCAGCCCGCCGCCCTGGATGGCGGTGTCGTACTTGGACTGGACACTGGCCGCGGGCACCCCGACGTACTTGACCTTGATGTCGGGGTTCTGCTTCTCGAAGCCGGAGATGATCTCCTTCCAGACGTCGGTGCGGACACCGCCGTTGTTGTCCCAGAAGGTGATCGTGCCTTTCCCGGAGCCCTCGCTGCCCTTGTCCCCCGCGCTGCCGCTGCCGTCGTCACCGCAGGCGGTGGCGGTCAGCGCGAGGACGGAACCCAGGGCGACGGCGACGGCCGCGCGCCTGCTTCTGCGGATGCTGCTCTTCATTGATCGGCTCTCTTCTGTCTCTTCTACGGGTCGCTTCGTCGGGATCCAACGGAGAAAGGGAGCTGTGGAGTTGTGAGGAGACGGCGTCCGCGGCAGCAGGCCGTCCGTCAGATACGCACCTCGTTCGGCGGAGCCCAGGGGGCGTCCAGTTCGGAGTAGAGGGAGAGGGTGTCGGCGCAGGCCGCGACCAGTGCGTCGATGCCGGTCACGACCCGGCGCTCCGCCTCGGGCAGGTAGCGCCAGGCATCGGCGGGCAGCGCGGCCGGGTCGCCGGCCAGGCGAATCGCTTCGACGACCTTCATGAAGGCACCGGTCGCGTCCGGCTCCACCAGCAGGGCGGCGCCGGTGGTGAGATGGTCGGCGAGGTTCTCCAGCAGGTCCGTGCTGGCGTACTCGATCTCCTCCGGGCCGTGGCCCGCCCGCTGCACCAGCACCCGGTCCTGCTTGTACCAGTGGGTGATCCGGCCGCCGGTGCCGTGCACCAGGACGTACGGGTCCCCCGGCTCCTCGGCGCAGAGCGTGGCGGCGACCGTGACCGGGCCGCGCGGGGTGGTGACGCGGACGCAGGAGGTGTCGTCGGACTCGATGTCGTTGGCGCGCAGCAGCTCGGTCTCGATGCCGGTGACGTCCTCGGCGCGGTCGGTGCCGAGCAGGGCGAGGCCGGTGGCGACGGCGTGTGCGAGGGGGTTGGTGAGGACCCCGTCGACGACGTCGACGCCGTTCAGCCGCCGCTTGCCGGCCCAGGGCGCCCGCCGGTAGTAGGACTCCGGGCGGGCCCAGGCACCCGCGCCGCCCACGCCCACCACGTCACCGATGGCGCCCTCCGCGATCAGCCGCCGGATCGCGGGCACGGCGTGCGAGCCCAGCGACTGGAAGCCGATCTGGCAGGCCACGCCGGCCTTGGCGACCCCGTCGGCCATCCGCCGGAACTCGGCGTACGAGGGCGCCGGCGGCTTCTCCAGGAGCACGTGCACGCCCCGCTCGGCGGCCGTCAGAGCCAGGTCCGTGTGGGTGGGGATCGGGGTGCAGATCACGGCGATCCGGGCGCCGGTCGCGTCGAGCAGGGTGCCGAAGTCGGCGGACTGGGCGGGCTGTCCGAGCCCGTCCGGGAGTTCGTCCGCGCCCAGCGGGGTCAGCTCGCAGACCCCGGCGAGCCGTACGACGCCCTTCTCCTGGAGCCGGCGGATGTTCTCCAGGTGCCAGCGGCCGTGGCCGCGCGCGCCCGCCAGGACGAGGTCGATGGTCATGGGGTCCTCCCTGCGTCGTCGATCTTTGCGTGCAGGGTAAGCGTTTGCCCCGGGCCGCCCGTGAGGTGTCTCATCCCTTCACCGCCCCCGCGCTGAAGCCGGTGATCAGCCACTTCTGGATGAAGGCGAAGACGATCACGACGGGTACGGCGGCGATGATCCCGCCCGCGGCCAGCGCGCCCAGGTCCACGCTGTCGGAGCTCATCAGGGTGTTGAGGCCGACGGGGATGGTCTGCTTGCTCTGGTCCGACAGGAACATCAGGGCGAACAGGAAGTGGTTCCAGGCGTGTACGAAGGCGAAGGAGCCGACCGCGATCAGCCCGGGCCGCAGCAGCGGCAGGACGACGATCCGGAAGGCGGTGAGCCGGTTGCAGCCGTCGACCCAGGCGGCCTCTTCCAGGGAGTACGGCACGTTCCGGATGAAGCCGCTGATCAGGATCATCGACAGCGGGAGCTGGAAGACGGTCTCGGCGATGATCACACTGCCGAGGGAGTTGATCATCTGGAGCCTGGCGAAGATCTGGAAGAGCGGGACGAGGAGCAGCGCGCCCGGCACGAACTGGGAGCAGAGCAGGGCGAGCATGAAGCCGCGCTTGAGCCTGAAGTCGAAGCGGGCCAGGGCGTAGCCGCCGGCCAGCGCGACGACGGTGGTCAGCACCAGGGTCGAGACTCCGACGTAGACGCTGTTGGTGAAGTAGGTGCCGAAGCTGCGCTCGGTCCACACCTTCCGGAAGTGGTCGAAGGTGACCGGCCAGGGGACGAGGGAGGTGGAGCCGGCCGGGCGGAGGGCGAAGAGCAGGATCCAGTAGAAGGGGATCAGGGTGAAGAGGAGGTAGATCCCGAGGGGGAGGTAGATCTGCCAGCGGGGGGCCTCGTCCCAGGCGCGGCGCTTCTTCCCCGGCCGGGCGGGCTCGGACACGACGGGCTCGGCCGCGGGGGCGATCTCGGTGATCACTTGGCCCCGCCCCCGAACTTGCTCAGCCGCAGGTAGACGATCGAGCAGAAGAGCAGGATCACGAAGGCCACCGTGGTCAGCGCGGACGCGTAGCCGAAGTTGTGGGCGTCGACGCTGGTGTTGGCGATGTAGAGGGGAAGGGTCGTCGTCTCCCCCGCCGGGCCGCCTCCGGTCAGGGTGTAGAGCAGGTCGACGTTGTTGAACTCCCACACCGCGCGCAGCAGCGTGGCGAGGACGATGGCGTCCTTGAGGTGCGGCAGGGTGATGTGCCAGAACTGCTTGAGCCGGCCGGCTCCGTCGACCTCGGCGGCCTCGTACAGGTCCTTGGACACGGACTGGAGGTCGGCGAGGATGAGGATCGCGAAGAAGGGGACGCCCCGCCACAGGTCGGCGACGACGGCCGCCGGGAAGACCGTCGACGTGTCGGAGAGCCAACTGGTGCCGTAGGACCCGATGCCCGCGTCGGCGAGGTAACGCGTTAGGCCCGTCTGGGAGTTGTAGAGCAGCACCCAGATCGCGGAGGTCAGCACACCGGAGACGGCCCAGGGCGAGAAGACCAGCGCCCGCCCCAGCGCCCGCCCCGCGAACGACTGGTTGACGATCAGCGCGAGCGCGAGCCCGAACAGCAGCTGCAGCCCGACCTCCGCCACGACCCACTTGGCGCTGAAGGTCAGTGTGTCCCAGAACTGCGGGTCGTGCGCGAAGGCCTGTGTGAAGTTGCCGAAGCCCGCGAAGCCGTTCCGCCAGGGCTTGGTGGGGTTGTAGTTCTGCAGGCTGTAGTAGAAGACGCTGAGCACCGGGTAGGCGATGAAGCCCAGCATCAGCAGGGCCGCCGGGGCGATCAGCAGGTACGGCAGCCTGCGCGGCGTCGCGGAGGCACGGCGCCGCCGGGGTGGCGCGGGCGGTGTCGCCACGGCTGCGGCTTGGGCCATGACCTGTTCTCCGTTCGCAGTGGGGCACTTACAGTGAGTGCAGGAAGCGCTTGCTAGATGCACATGGTTGAAGCGCTTCGACGATCGTCGAAGAGAGTCAGCCCGCGTACGGGTCGGGCACTTCTCCCGGCCGGGCCAGGAACTCGAAGTCGCAGCCGGTGTCGGCCTGGGTGATCTGCCGGTCGTAGAGCGCGCCGTATCCGCGCTCGTACCGCGCGGGCGGCGGCGTCCACTCGGCCCGGCGCCGCGCCAGCTCCTCGTCGTCCACGTTGAGCCGGAGGGCGCGGGCCGCGACGTCGAGGGTGATGGAGTCCCCGGTGCGGACGAGTGCGAGGGGTCCGCCGATGTACGACTCGGGCGCGATGTGCAGCACGCAGGCGCCGTAACTGGTGCCGCTCATCCGGGCGTCGGAGATCCGCACCATGTCCCGCACACCCTGCTTGAGGAGGTGGTCGGGGATGGGCAGCATGCCGTACTCGGGCATGCCGGGACCGCCCTTGGGCCCGGCGTTGCGCAGTACGAGCACGCTGTCGGCGGTGATGCCCAGCGACGGATCGTCGATGGTGCGCTGCATGGTCCGGTAGTCGTCGAAGACGACGGCGGGACCGGTGTGCTTGAGCAGGTGCGGCTCGGCGGCGATGTGCTTGATGACCGCGCCGTCCGGGCAGAGGTTGCCGCGCAGCACGGCGACTCCGCCTTCGGCGGCCACCGGGTTGGACCGCGGCCGGATGACGTCGTCGTCGTGCACCCGGGCGCCGGCGAGCTGCTCGCGGTAGGTGTCGTACGACACCGTGGGCCGGTCCAGGTGGAGCAGGTCGGGGATGCGGGAGAGGAAGCCGGGGAGGCCGCCCGCGAAGTGGAAGTCCTCCATGAGGTACCTCCGGCCGCCGGGCCGGACGTTGGCGAGGACGGGCACGGTGCGGGCGATGCGGTCGAAGTCGTCGAGGGTGAGCCGTACCCCCGCGCGTCCGGCCATGGCGATGAGGTGGATGACGGCGTTGGTGGAACCGCCGAGCCCGAGGACGGTGGTGACGGCGTCCTCGAAGGCCTCGGGGGTGAGGAGCCGGGAGAGCCGCAGGTCCCGGTGGACGAGTTCGACGATGCGCGTCCCGGACCTGGCGGCCATGCGGTCGTGCCCGGAGTCGACGGCCGGGATGCTGGACGCGCCCGGGACGGTCACGCCGAGCGCCTCGGCGGCGGCGGTGAGGGTGGAGGCGGTCCCCATGGTCATGCAGTGACCGGGCGAGCGGGCGAGCCCGCTCTCCAGCTCCGACATCTCGCAGTCGCCGATGAGACCGGCGCGCCTGTCGTCCCAGTACTTCCACATGTCGGTGCCGGAGCCGAGGACCTCGCCCCGCCAGTGGCCGGGGAGCATGGGCCCCGCGGGCACGAAGACGGTGGGCAGATCGACGGAGGCCGCGCCCATGAGGAGAGCCGGGGTGGACTTGTCGCAGCCGCCCATCAGCACGGCCCCGTCGACCGGGTACGACCGCAGCAGTTCCTCGGTCTCCATGGAGAGGAGGTTGCGGTAGAGCATGGGGGTCGGCTTCTGGAAGGTCTCCGAGAGGGTGGCGACCGGGAACTCCAGCGGGAATCCGCCCGCCTGCCAGACGCCCCGCTTGACCGCCTGCGCCCGGTCGCGGAGGTGCACATGACAGGGGTTGATGTCGGACCAGGTGTTGAGGACCGCGATGACCGGCTTGCCGAGGTGCTCCTCGGGGAGGTAGCCGAGCTGGCGGGTGCGGGCGCGGTGACTGAAGGAGCGGAGCCCGTCGGTGCCGTACCACTGGTGGCTTCTGAGCTCCTCGGGCCGCTTGCGCGGGGCGTTCTCGCCGGCGTTCACAGCGACCACCCGGCGGCTATGGCGGCGACCTCGGCGCGCCGTTCCTCGGGCAGCCGCCTGCTGGGCGGGCGGACGTCGCGGCGGCAGAGGCCGAGGGAGGCGAGCGCCTCCTTGACGACGGTGACGTTGTCGGCGGAGCCGTTCGCGGCGCGGAGTTCCTCGAAGCGGCGGATCTGTTCCCAGACCTTCATGGCGGCCGGGTAGTCACCCGATCGAAGCGCTTCGATCATATTCAGCGAAATGGCCGGGGAGACGTTCACGAGGCCGGAGGTGAAGCCGGTGGCGCCGGCCGAGAAGTAGGAGGGTGCGTACGGTTCGGCGAGCCCCGCGACCCAGACGAAGCGGTCGAGCCCCGCGTCACGGGCGAAGGCGGCGAACCTGGCGGCGTCCGGGACGGCGTACTTGACGCCGATCACGTTGGGGCAGGCGTCGGCGAGTTCGGCGAGGCGGGCGCCGGGGAGCTGGGCGTTGCGGACGTACGGGACGACGCCGAGGTCGGGGACGGACGCGGCGATGGCCCGGTGGTAGTCGACCCAGCCGGCCTGCGAGACGTACGGGTGGACGGGCTGATGGACCATCACCATGTGTGCGCCGTGGTCGCGGGCGTGCCGGGCCGAGGCGACGGCGGTGGGGATGTCGTGCCCGACGCCGACGAGGATCGAGGCCCGCGCCCCTGCCTCGTCGAGGGTCGACTCGGTGACGAGCCGCCGCTCCTCGGGGGCGAGGGCGTAGAACTCGCCGGTGTTGCCGTTGGGGGTCAGGGTGCGGACGCCGCCGTCGAGGAGCCGCCGCAGCAGGGCCCGGTGGGCGTCCTGGTCGACGCTGCCGTCCGCGGCGAAGGGGGTCACCGGGATGGCCACCACGTCGGCCAGGGCCGCCCGTTGGGTCTCGAACGCCACGCTGCTCATTCCTGGCCTTCCTGGTCGGCCGCCCCGGGGAACGCCCGGTCGACGAAGGACGCGATGTGGGCGTGCAGGGTGCGGGCGGCACCGTCGGCGTCGCCCGCGAGCGCCAGCCGCAGGATCTCGCGGTGCTCACCGGCCTCCTGTTCCCAGGAAGGGGAGGCGGCCCAGGCGACGGCGGAGACGAGGGCGGCCTGGTCGCGCACCTCGTCGAGCATCCGGCCGAGGAGCGGGTTGCCGCACGGGAGGTAGAGGGCGCGGTGGAAGTCGCGGTTGGCGAGGGAGCGTTCGGCGGTGTCGCCGGCGTCGTCGGCGCGGGTGAGCGCGTCGCGCGCGGCGTCGAGGGAGGCGCCGCGCCGCACGGCCCGCCGGAGGGCCTCGGGTTCGAGGAGCAGCCGTACGTCGTAGACCTCGCGTGCCATGTCCGCGTCCACCATGCGCACCGTGACGCCCTTGTACTGGCTCATCACGACCAGCCCGGTCCCGGCGAGGGTCTTGAGCGCCTCCCGCACGGGGGTCTTGGACACCCCGAACTGTGCGGCGAGCTCGGTCTCCACCAGGGCCTGCCCCGGCGTCAGCTGCCCGGTCAGGATGCGGTGTTTGATCGCGTCCAGCACGAACTGCGTACGGGACGGAATCGGCATGGGCACAGAGGTCATGCGCGCCTCTCGGGGTCACGTATCAGGTGCGGGACCTGATCTGACGTATCTGATCTCGCGTATCGCGTCTCATATATGACGTATGAAGTGCGACGCGGATGAAGGTAGGAGGACGGCTGTGTTTCGTCAATGCTTCTGACAAAGGTGGCCGGTCGGCCCCCTGGGGTGGCTGCCTACGTCGCCGCTGTGCCGTTGCGCAGCACGTTGACGACGAGGTCTCCGTCGGACGAGGTCTCCACGACGATCCTGTGCCGCCCGTCCTCCGCGGTCATGCGCTGGTGTGCCACCCGCCCCGTGCACCCGATGGTCATGATGGTGCCGAAGCGGTCGAGGGGCGGCGAGTGGTCCAGGACGAGACGCAGGAGCATGGTCCGGGACTGCCACACAGACGCGACGATCCGAAGAAGCTGCAGGTCCGTGATCCCGTCCTGCCCGCGCTCCCGCAGCTCCACGAAGTCCAGCGCCGCCTGCGCCTCCTGCCAGGCGTCCGGGTCGTCGTCCAGCATGCGCTTGATCGTGGCGGAGTCGGTCGTGGCGACGAAGCAGGGGTCCTGGAGGAGATCCCCGACTGCGCCGACGTCCGCGGCATGGGCCGGCAGATGGGCACGCAGGTAGCGGTCGACGGGGCGGTCGTGCTGCTCCAGGTACCGCTCCGTGAGTTCCTTCCGCAGCGCTTCGGCGATGTCCTCACGGGCGCCTGCCGGTGCCGTGGCGCGGAGTTCCTCGGCGAATGTCTCGTGGTACAGCCGGTAGACGGTTCGCCCGGCGGAGTCGAGCGCTTCCACCAGGAAGGGGCCGGCCACTTCGAGCAGCCGTCGGACATCCCTGCTGTGCAGCGGTTCGCCGTTGTTGAAGACCTTCGCCATCACCCGTGGCCACAGCCGTCCGCCCCACGGAAGTCCCGCTCCGTGGGCGAAGGCCAGGCCGCTGAGAAGAGCCGCCATGGTCCTGAACTCGCGGTCGTCGGAGCACCGCGCTCGCAGCGCCTCGCGGAACACCCGCCCGATCGGCGGCGGATCGGCGCTCGGCGTGCGGTCTTCGGTCTCCGGGCTGAGCGGGTCCGGGAAGGGTTGGTGCGCCGCCGCCGGCCACTGCGCCAGCAGACGGATCAGGAGACGGTTGCCGCGGGAGCGGGCCACGATCGCCCTCGCCCGCCGGGAAGCCTCGTCGGCGGAGCGGATCGCTTCGCCACCGGGACCGTACGGATGGAGCAGCAGCCGGGTGGCGTAGGCGTGCAGGTCGGCTTCGCTGTTCCACCGGGGGTCGTCCAGGTCGAGGTGCTCGCCGGGGCCCAGATCGGTGAGGAGTGCGGTGGGCACTGCCGTGATCACGCGCATCATGGGCAGTTCGGCCAGGTCCCGCAAGAGCTCGGCGATGTGCCCGGGAGGTGGGGAGCCCGCCGCTTCGGGTGTCTCGCCCACGGCGTCGACCAGCAGAACGAACGGGCGAAGGCGCCCGCGCAGCAGTGCTTTCAGTGCGCTGTAGTGCGTTTCAGGAGCGACACCCTCGGCGGTGGCGATCTCTCTGACGATGTCGTCCCCTGATTTGTCACGTGCGTCGACGAGAGCGACCGTCAGCGGGGGTGGTGCGCCCGGCTCTCCGGTCTCCGTCTCCATCAGCCGCCGGAATTCCGTCAGCAGCGCCGACTTTCCCGTTCCCGGTGCTCCGGTCACCGCGAGCGGGCGACTTGTGTCCTCGGTGTCGAAAACCCAGGTCCTGAGGTGATCGAGGGCCTCGGTGCGACCGGTGAAACAGCCCGCCGCCGCTGCCTTCTTCTCGTTCGGAGGCAGAACACCGCGGGACCAGTTCCGCAGTTCCGCGACGCTGACGGATTCCGGCGGAGCGTCCGGATCGTAGCGCGGGTTGGGGAGAAACGGCGGATCGTCGCGATCGGTCAGCAGCGTGGCGAGTGTGGCGTCCTGTTGGTCGTGGCCCTGTTCCTTGAGTTTCTCACTGACAACTTCGACGACCGTCTCCAGCAGCAGCTTCCTGGAGCGTATTCCACCGCACTCGCCACTCTCGATCGCGCTTTCCAGTGCGGTGCGGAACGCGGAGTCGGCGGCCCTCTGGTATTTGCGCGCGGCGGAGATGATCGAGAAGGAGACCAGCCTGCCGTTGAACGCCTCGTTCTGCCTGCCCATGTCGAGGGCGACCTGGTGGGCGACTTCGCGTATGGCATCGGTCGCGCCACGGGCCGCGTAGCAGGTGTCGACGATGAGCAGCAGCCGCCGCGCATTGCGCTCGGTGAAGATCCGCACCAGGTCCTCGGTGGGCAGAGCCGTCGAGGTGGGCCTCGTCCGCCGGCTGTCCGGACACATCAGGTAGTGGCGGTCACCCATGTGCTCTCCGTGACCGGCGTAGTAGACCACGACCGTGTCGGCCTCCGAGAACGGTTCGTCGCCGGGGGACACCAGGTGCGTGCGCACCTCTTCCGCGGTTCTGTCGAGGAACGGTTCCGGCGGGCGGGGTTCGTAGCCGAACTCGCGCGTGAACAACTCGGTCATCCGGATGAGGTCCTCTTCCACGCCCATGAGCGGAGCGAGCTTCTGGTCCGCGTGGTAGTCCGCCGCGCCCAGTGCGTAGAAGAGCCGACGCACAGCTTGTGTCATCGCCTCGGCCTCTCTTTTCAGGAGTCGGCAGCGATACGGTCCAGAACCGCCTGAATGATCCTCTGCTGCTGCTCCGGCGTCGCCCTTGTGAGTTTCATTTCAACGCCGCCCACGGAAATCTCCACCGCACGATCCGTACGCGTCATCCAGTTGAAAAGGGAATGCAGCAGGTCACGCAGCCAGCCGATTTCCTCCAGCCGCACGAACAGCGCTCCCACCACCGCCAGGGCCCCTCGCGAAACGGGAGCACCGGGCTCCGCCTCCTCGAACAGGAGGTCGACATCACCCTTGCCGGAGTGAGCGAGTTCCGATTTCAGATCATCGGCGAACTCACTCAGGTCACCGGATTCCTCGCCGGGTTGCTGCTCGATGAAGAGCTTCACGTCCACGGGAACCATCCCCCAAAGCGGGTCAGGTGCGGCAGAAGACGACGGGATCAGACAGATCGTACCGTGAACTCCGTACACCCGAGAGCAAGTTGGCGGAATCGGCACATTGCCGGTCGCGGTGAACGGTATTGCACGAATGCCGCCGTGTCGCGAGCACCTCAGAAACCTCTTGCCTCTCCCTCCCGCGCCACACTGGTGGGCCGTCCCGACACCACTCCCGCCCGGGCCGCCGCCATCTCCCGGGTCAGTGCCGGCCCCACATGGGTGATGAGCAGCTCCCGTGCCCCCGCCTCCCGAGCGATCCGTCCCGCGTCCTCCGGGGTCAGATGAACCCGTTCGCCTTCGCGATGCCTGTCGAGGTCGGCCTCGCACAGGAAGACATCCGCCCGGGCGGCCAGCTCGGCCAGCGCGGCGCACGGTCCGCTGTCGCCGGAGTACGCGAGCACGCTCCCCTGGCACTCGGCGCGCAACCCGTAGGCCTCGGTGCCATGAGCCACCGCCCGGGTGGCGAGCCGCAGGTTCCAGTGCTGGACGGCATGGCCGTCGTACAGCGGCCGGAAGTCGAACACCCCGCCCAGGAAGCCCAGATCCGGCCGGCCGAAGAAGCCCGCCAGCCGCTGCGCGCACTCCTGCGGCGCGTAGACCGGGATCGGTGCGGCCGGTGTCAGTCCGCCGAAGGCGTAGGCGTACGCGGCGGCCAGCAGATCCGCACTGTGATCCGCGTGCAGGTGCGAGATCCAGATCGCCGTGAGCCGCGCCGGATTTGTGTGCCGCTGCAGTTCCGCGAACGTCCCCGTCCCCGCGTCCACCCACACCTCGGCGCCCCCGCCGCGCACCAGGTAACCGGAGCACGGGCGGCCGGGCCGGGGGCAGGGAGAGGCGGTGCCGAGGACGGTGAGGCTCAATGGCATGGCGAGGAGAGTACGGATCCCGGTCCCCGCCCGCTCACGGATTGAGCCCTTTTACGGCTTGCCCCTATGGGTCGGCCTCTCCCCGCCGGCCTCCTTTCGGCCTGCCCCTCACGGCTTCCATCCCGGATCCCGGCCGCTCAGGCCCACCGCCCGGTCCAGCAGCCGCGCGCCCTCCGGCACCGGCACGAGGGGGCCGAACGGGCCGCGGTCGCCGGCCGCCGCCATCCGCAGGAAGCCGTACGCCGCCTCCAGCGCCGCCGGGTCCGGGGCGTACTCCTGGCCGGTGGCCCGGGCCAGGTCCCAGCCGTGGACGACCAGTTCGTCGGCGGCCACGGCACCCGCCATCCCGCCGGGCAGGTCGATCCCGCCGGCACGGGTCATGCCGTCCCACGCGGACGGGTCCCGCCAGGCCTCCGCCAGTGCGTCGAGGGCCTTGGGCAGTTCCTGCCGCCACTCCGGTCCGAGCGCCGGCAGCGACGCGTCGGGGCGGTGGTCGGTGGTGGTCCCCAGGTTCTTGCGGGCCGCGTCCCGGAAGGCCACGGACAGGCCCGCCACATGGCCCAGCAGGTGGCGGACCGCGTAGTCCGGACACGGCGTCGACTCCGCGAGCTGCCCGTCCGCCACCCGCTCCGCGAGTTCCGCCACGATCCTCGCCTGCGGGCCGAGATCGATCATGGTCGTACCAGTCATCGTGCTGCCTCCCGGTGCACCGGCTCGGTCGCCTCTTCCTTCAGGAGGTGGACCTCACCGCCTTCCGGAACTCATCGGTCCGCCGCACCGAGACTCCGTGGCCAGTGCCGTGAACGCGAACTCCCGGCCGCCCAGGCCGCCGCCGCTCAGGCACGCGGCGCCCGCGCCGGCCACCATGACCGCGTTGAGGCGGCGCCGGTGCGGTTCGCGGACGAGGGACATGAGCAGGACCAGCCTGGTCCGCGCGAGTCCTTGGACCGCCAGGTCCTCCACACCGATCGCTTGGATGTCGCGGATCAGCTGAGTGGAGAGCCGGTGGTGGAACTCGCGACGCGCATCGGTCACCTCTGCGTGGGCGCGGGCGACCTTGAGGCGGGCCTTCTCCCGTCTTCGCGCCCTTGCGCTCGCACTTGAAGGAGGCGAAGAAGTTCTTGCAGGCGGCCTCGACGTCGCGCAGGGACTGCTTCCCGCCGGGCTGTCCGCACCGCGTTCTAAGGCACCTGCCCGATCCCCTCGCCCCCGCCTTAGACCGACGATGACCAGGCATGACGACCAGCTCCTGGGCCGTGGCCCGCCTGCTGCGCGACCGCAACGCGGCGCTCTACCTCACCGGCGTCGTGGTGTCCGGCTTCGGCACCTCCGCGCTCTGGCTCGTGTCCGGTGTCTGGGTCAAGGACCTCACCGGCTCCGACGGCCTCGCCGCCCTCTGCACCGCCGCCCTCTGGGCCCCCACCCTCCTCGGCCCCGTCCTCGGCACCCTCGCCGACCGCGTGCCCCGCAAACCCCTGGTGATCCGCACGAACCTCGCCCTCGCCCTCCTCCTGCCGTCCCTGTGGACGGTCTCCTCCCCCGCCGACGTCCGGCTGCTCTTCGCCGTCCTCCTCCTCTACGGCGCGGCGGGCGTCGTCGAGGACGCGGCCGACTCCGCCCTCGTCGTCGCCGCCGTCGACCCCGCCCTCCTCGGCGACTTCAACGGGCTGCGGATGACCGCCCGCGAAGGCGTGAAGCTGATCGCCCCGCTGACCGGCGCCGCGCTGTACACGGCGTACGGCGGGCCGAGCGTTGCGCTCCTGGACGCCTGCACCTTCGTGCTGGCGGCAGGGCTGTGCGCGCTGCTCCGGGTGCGGGAGGAACGGCCCGAACGGGCGCGCGGCAACTGGCGGCGGCAGACCGCCGAGGGGGCCCGGCTGCTGTGGGCGCACCCGGCCCTGCGGCCGCTGGTCGGGGCCGGCGGCGCCACGATGTGCCTCGCCTCGCTCGGCAGCAGCCTGAACTACGCCGTGGTGGACGCCCTCGGCCACTCCCCCGCCTACACGGGGGTGATGTACGCCGTCCAGGGCGTCGGCTCGGTCGGTGTCGGGCTGGTCTCCGGGCCCGCGCTGCGGCGGCTCGGCGAGCGGCGGTTCGCGGCGTACGGGATCGCGCTGACGGGGGTGGCGGTGGCCGGGCGGGTGGTGCCATGTGACATAGCACTGCTCGCGTGCAGCCTCGCGGGCGGTATCGGCCTGCCCTGCGTCCTGATCGCCGCCTACACCGCCGTACAGCGCGAGATCCCGGCCGCCGCGCTGGGGCGGGCGACCGCGACGGCCGACACGCTGATGTTCACACCGAACGTGGCCGGACTGGCCGTCGGGGCCGCCCTCGTCGAACTCGTCGACCACCGGCTGCTGTTGCTGCTCTTCGGCGGCGGGCTGCTGGCGACCGCCGGGTCACTGGCTCACCGCAACGCCTCCCGCACCGCCGACAGGTCCCCGTCGGACGCCAACCCGGCGTGATACAGCCGCAGTTCGGTCGCACCCAGCTCGCGGGCCCGTGCCGCGTCGGCCGCGAGGGTCGCGGGGCTGCCGCCCATCCCGGAGACCACCGTGAAGTTGGCGGCCAGGACGGTGTCGTCCCGGGCGTGCTCGGCGAAGGGCGTCAGCAGGGCCGTACCGCCCGTGCAGGGGACCACGACACCGTCCGCGACGGACAGGATCCAGGCCGGGTCCACTCCCGCGTTGGCTCCGCAGTGGTACGTCACCGGGTCGGCATGCAGCACCACCTGGAAGCCTTCGGGGGCCGCCGCTCGCACCGCGGCCACGGCCGTCTCCTGGAGGGTGCGGGCCTGCCCGTCGCGCCACGCGCGCGTGGCCGCCGCCACCGGTTCGCCGAGCAGCTTCTCCACCGTCGGCCAGCCGGCGTCGTCACCGGCGCCCCGCCAGAGCGGCTCCAGGGCCTCCCGTACGGAGGCGGCCAGTTCGTCGGCGGCCAGGCCCTGTTCGCCGTACCCGGTCCGGCACGTGGGGCAGAAGCAGAGCGCCATCAGGTACTGGCCGGCGTCCCCCAGGCCGACCCCGGCGGTCTTGTCGTGGGCGTGCAGGTGCTGGAGGCCGTACCAGCCGAGGGACTCCAGTTCGGTGCCGGCCGCGCCGGGGCGTACGGCGGCCTCGGCGGCGAGGTCGGCCAGGTACGCGCGCGTGGCGGGCTGGGCGATGCAGGGGGCCCAGGGGTAGCGGTCGCCGTAGGCGTTGACGACGGAGGTGTCCGGATGCTCGGCGCCCAGGCGGGAGTTGTGGGCGAGGATCACCCAGGTGTGGACGTCGAGGCCGGCACCGCGCAGGGCTTCGGCCGCCTCGCCGCAGGCGTCGCCGGGGGCCCAGTCGCCGGCCGGGTAGGGGCGGAGTTCCCGGCCGGTCCAGCGGTCGTCCGTCGGGTAGTAGACGGCGGCGTGTTCGGCGGTGACGATGCGGTGGCGGGGGTGGCGGGGGGTCAGCGCGCGGGTGGAGTGGTAGGCGGAGGCCAGGGTCGCCTGGTGCACGCCGAGCGCGGCGATGCGGTCCGGGGCCTCGGGGTCTCCGGTCACGTCCCAGGGGTAGACGAACGCCGACGCCTTCAGCCGGCCTTCTCCGGGCGTGCGCGATCGTCCTCCTCCGGCCCCGCTCACGCGTCCTCCTCCAGCAGCGCGTAGCCGCGCTCGATCAGCTGGGCGAGCTGCTTGACATGGTCCTCGGTCGGCTCGTGCAGCGGGGGGCGGACCTCGCCGACGTCCAGGCCGCGCAGTCGTACGCCCGCCTTGACGAGCGAGACGGCGTATCCCCGGCCCTGGGCGCGGAGTTCGACGAACGGGCGGTAGAAGCCGTCCAGCAGGCGCTCGGCCGTCGCCCGGTCCCCGTCGCGCAGGGCGGCGTGGAAGGCGAGGGCGATCTCGGGGACGAAGCAGAAGACGGCGGAGGAGTAGAGGTCGATGCCGATGGCCTGGTAGGCGAGCTGGGTCTGTTCGGCGGTGGGCAGGCCGTTGAAGTAGAGGAAGTCGCCCGGGACCTCGGTACGGACGGCGCTGACGATGCGCTGCATGAGGTCCAGGTCGCCGAGGCCGTCCTTGAAGCCGATGATGCCCTCGGTGCGGGCGAGTTCGACGACCGTGGGCGGGGTGAACACGGCGTTGTCCCGCTGGTAGACGATCACGGGGAGGCCGGTGGCCGCCGCCACCTCCCGGTAGTGCCGCAGCAGGCCCTCCTGGCCGGCGACCACCAGGTAGGGCGGCATGGCGAGGAGGCCGTCGGCGCCCGCGGCCTCGGCGAGACGCGCGTAGCGTACGGCGAGCGCGGTGCCGTAGCCGGCGCCGGCCACCACCGGTACCCGCCCGTCGGCCGCCGCCACGGCCGCGCCCACGCAGGCCTCGAACTCCTCCGGCAGCAGCGCGTGGAACTCCCCCGTGCCGCAGCAGGCGAAGACGGCGGCGGCGCCGGCCTCGACGCCCCGGCCGACGTGCTCGCGGTAGGTGTCGAGGTCGAGGGAGCCGTCGGGGCCGTAGGCGGTGACGGGGAAGAAGAGCGGCCCGCGCGGATCACGAAGCCGGGCGGCGAGAGGGGCTGGCGTCACTGGCGCTCCCTGTCGAGGCGGTCGACGCCGTTCGCTGTGGAACAGCTCGGACAGATCGGCATGTCGATGCATGTTTCTGATCGGCGTCTATATTCATGAACGTGACCACGTTACGAGGCCGTGTCCGGGCCGGTCAAGGCGACAAACGACCAACACTCGAGCGGATTCCCGCACTCCACGGCACACTTGACTCGGTACGTCACACCTCCCTAGCGTGTCCATGAATGTGAATGCCATACACGGACGCGACCGGCGCTGATCCAAGGAGACCGTGGATGCCCACTCCCCGCACGCTACTGCTCACCGGTGCCGCCGGCGGACTCGGCACCCTGATGCGGTCCCTGCTCCCGGAGTACGGCTACGAGCTGCGCCTGTTCGACGTGCGCCCGATCGAGGGCGAACCGGACGCGATCACCGCCGATCTCGGCGACACGGCGGCGCTGCGCGAGGCGGTGCGGGGCGTGGACGCGGTGCTCCACCTCGCGGGGATCTCCCTGGAGGCGCCCTTCGAGAAGATCCTCCGCTCGAACATCGAGGGCACCTACAACCTGTACGAGGCCGCCCGCCAGGAGGGCGTCCCGCGCATCGTCTTCGCCTCCTCCAACCACGCCGTCGGCTTCACCCCGGCCCCGGGCGCGGGCGACCCCCGCATCGCGATCGACACCCGGCACCGCCCGGACACCTTCTACGGCCTGTCCAAGTCGTTCGGCGAGGACCTCGCCCAGCTGTACTGGGACAAGCACGGCCTGGAGACCGTCTCCGTCCGCATCGGCTCCTGCTTCGCGGAGCCGGCCGACGTACGGATGCTCTCGGTGTGGATGAGCCCCGCCGACGGCGCCCGTCTCTTCCACGCGGCCCTGACCGCCGAGGAGGTCGGCCACACCGTCGTCTACGGCTCCTCCGCCAACACCAGGCTGTGGTGGGACCTGAGCACGGCGCGGACGCTCGGCTACGAGCCGCAGGACGACTCCGAGCAGTTCGCCGCGAAGCTGATCGCCGAGCACGGCGAGCTGAACCCGGAGAACCCGGCCCACACCCACCTGGGCGGCCGTTTCGTGAACGACCCGCCGATCTGGCCGTACTAGAGGACGCAGCGACGCCGAGAACACATCGGAGCAGTACCGAAAACGATCGTTCGAGACAGCGGACGGGCACCGAACGGGCCCGTCCGCTTCCAATTCGGGCACAGATCATGCCCGATCTCACGTCACCCACAGCAGCGCCCCAGGTCCGAGACGGGCACGCCTGAGCGCAACCGGGCGTATACGGGCAGCATCGGGTTCGCAACAGGCCTGGTCAGGGCCGTGCGCCGGAGGTACAACTTCCCCCATGGCCCGAACGGGCAGCTCCACAGGGAAGTGGGTGACGGCATGACCACAAGGACGGCGGAAGAGCGCCAGCGCGAGATCGTGCGGGCCGCCCGGACCACCGGTTCCGTGGACGTCACCGCGCTCGCCGCCGAGCTGGGCGTGGCCAAGGAGACCATCCGGCGCGATCTGCGCGCCCTGGAGGACCACGGGCTGGTGCGGCGCACCCACGGCGGCGCCTACCCGGTGGAGAGCGCCGGTTTCGAGACCACACTCGCGTTCCGGTCGACCAGTCATGTCCCGGAGAAGCGCCGGATCGCGTCCGCCGCCGCCGAGCTGATAGGCGACGCCGAGACCGTCTTCGTCGACGAGGGCTTCACCCCCCAGCTCATCGCCGAGGCGCTGCCCGGGGACCGGCCGCTGACCGTGGTCACCGCGTCCCTGCCGGTGGCGGGTGCGCTCGCGGAGGCCGAGAACGTCTCCGTGCTGCTGCTCGGCGGACGGGTCCGCTCCGGCACCCTCGCCACCGTCGACCACTGGACGACGAAGATGCTCGCCGGCTTCGTCATCGACCTCGCCTACATCGGCGCCAACGGCATCTCCCGCGAGCACGGCCTGACCACCCCCGACCCGGCGGTCAGCGAGGTGAAGGCGCAGGCGATCCGGGCCGCGCGCCGCACCGTGTTCGCGGGCGTGCACACCAAGTTCGGGGCGGTCAGCTTCTGCCGGTTCGCGGAGATCGGCGAGCTGGAGGCCATAGTCACCAGCACCCTGCTGCCCGCCTCCGAGGCCCACCGCTACTCGCTCCAGGGCCCCCAGGTCATCCGCGTCTGACCCCCCGAGCCGCCAGAACCACCGAGCCGCCCGACACACCGAACCGTCCGACAAACCGAACACAGTCCCCGAACGGCACACCCGCGCCCGCCCGGGCCCGTTATATCCCCATAAGTTCTCCAGGAGCACCCCATGCGAACCCAGAGCCGACGAACGCCCCGCACCCTGTTCGCGGTGGCCGCCGCAGGAACGCTGACCACCTCGCTGCTCGCCGGCTGCTCGGGCGCCGGCGCGGGCGGCGGTTCCTCCGCCCACTCCATCAACGTCCTGATGGTGAACAACCCGCAGATGGTGGAGCTGCAGAAGCTCACCGCGGCCAACTTCACCAAGGACACCGGGATCAAGGTGAACTTCACCGTGCTGCCCGAGAACGACGTCCGGGACAAGATCAGCCAGGACTTCGCCAACCAGGCCGGCCAGTACGACGTCGCCACGCTCTCGAACTACGAGATCCCGATCTACGCCAAGAACGGCTGGCTGGAGCCGATGGACTCGTACGTCAAGAAGGACACCGCCTTCGACCAGCAGGACATCCTCAAGCCGATGCAGCAGGCCCTCACCGCGGCGGACGGCAAGCTCTACGGTGAGCCGTTCTACGGCGAGTCGTCCTTCCTGATGTACCGCAAGGACGTCTTCCAGAAGAAGGGGCTGACCATGCCGGCCCACCCCACCTGGCAGCAGGTCGCCGACCTGGCCGCCAAGGTGGACGGCGCGGAGCCCGGCATGAAGGGCATCTGCCTGCGCGGCCTGCCCGGCTGGGGCGAGATGCTGGCCCCGCTGACCACGGTCGTCAACACCATGGGCGGCACCTGGTTCGACAAGGACTGGAAGGCGCAGCTGGACGCCCCCGAGTTCAAGAAGGCCACCCAGTTCTACGTCGACCTGGTCCGCAAGCACGGCGAGGCCGGCGCCGCCCAGTCCGGCTTCGCCGAGTGCCTGAACGACACGACCCAGGGCAAGACCGCGATGTGGTACGACGCCACCTCGGGCGCGGGTTCGCTGGAGGCCTCCGGCTCCCCGGTGAAGGGCAAGATGGGCTACGTCCCGGCGCCGGTCGACAAGACCGACAGCTCCGGCTGGCTCTACACCTGGGCGTGGGGCATCCAGAAGGCGTCGAAGAACCCGGACGACGCCTGGAAGTTCATCTCGTGGGCGTCCAGCAAGGGCTACGAGAACCTCGTGGGCGAGAAGGCGGGCTGGGCCAACGTGCCGGCCGGCAAGCGCACGTCGACGTACGACATCCCGCAGTACCGCAAGGAGGCGGCCGCCTTCGCGGACGTCACCCGGGACGCCATCGCCAGTGCCAAGCCCAACGACCCGGGTGTGCAGCCGCGGCCCGCGCCCGGCATCCAGTTCGTCGACATCCCCGAGTTCACCGACCTGGGCACCAAGGTCTCCCAGGAGATCAGCTCCGCCGTCGCCGGCCAGCAGTCCGTGGACGACGCGTTGAAGAAGGCACAGAAGCTCGCCGAGGCCGTCGGCAAGAAGTACGAGGGATCATGACCGCCACCGCCTCCCCCCGGGTCGCCGCCGCCTCCGCGCGGCCGGCGCCCCGGCCGCCCTCCGACCGTCTGCGGGCCTGGGCCACCCGGGCCCCGCTGCTGCCGGCACTGGTCTTCCTGATCGTGGTGACCCAGCTGCCGTTCGTGGCGACCGTGGTGATCTCGTTCTTCGACTGGAACGCGCTCTATCCGAAGGACCGCCACTTCACCGGCATCGACAACTACCGCCAGGTCCTGACCGACCCGGACCTGCGCCACTCGGTGTGGACGACGGTCCTGCTGACGGTCACCGTGGTGCTGGTCAGCCTGGTCCTGGGACTGGTGGTGGCGCTGCTGCTCAACCGGAAGTTCCGGGGCCGGGGCGTGGTCCGCACGCTGATGATCGCCCCGTTCCTGATCGTCCCGGTCGCGGCGGCCCTGCTGTGGAAGCACGTCCTCTACAACCCCGAGTACGGCCTGCTCAACGGCCTGCTGCACTACGTCGGCGGCCCCCAGCCGGACTGGATCTCCGACAACCCGCTGATCGCGGTCGAGGCCGCCCTGGTGTGGCAGTGGACGCCGTTCATGATGCTGATCCTGCTGGCCGGGCTGCAGAGCCGCGACCAGCAGCAGCTGGAGGCGGCCCGGGTGGACGGCGCGAGCGACTGGCAGATCTTCCGCTACCTGACCCTCCCCCATCTGCGCCGGTACCTCGAACTCGGCGGACTGCTGGGCTCGATCTACATCGTGCAGAACTTCGACGCGGTCTTCACGATCACCTCCGGCGGCCTGGGCACCGCCAACCTCCCCTACACCGTCTACCAGAGCTTCTACCAGGCGCACGAGAACGGCCTCGCCTCGGCCGCGGGCGTCGTGGTGGTCATCGGCTCGATCATCATCGCGACCTTCGCCCTGCGTGTGGTGTCGTCGCTGTTCCGCGAGGAGGTGTCCCGCGCATGAACACCGCCCTGAACGTCGTACGACGGAACGGACTCGGGCTGGTCGCCTGGCTGACCGGGATCGTGTTCTTCCTGCCCATCGCCTGGATGGCGCTGACGTCCTTCCACTCCGAGGCGGACGCGGCGACCAACCCGCCGTCCTTCACCGCCGGCCTCACCCTGGACAGCTACCGCGAGTTCTTCGGCGTCGGCGGCGGGGCGAGCCCGTGGCCCGCGCTGATCAACTCGGCGATGGCGTCGGTGGTCTCCACGCTCCTCGTCCTCCTGCTGGCCTTCCCGGCGGCCTACGCGCTGTCGATCCGCCGGGTGCGGAAGTGGACGGACGTGCTGTTCTTCTTCCTCTCCACGAAGATGCTGCCGGCCGTGGCGGGCCTGCTGCCGATCTACCTGTTCGCGAAGAACGCCGGGATGCTCGACAACATCTGGCTCCTGGTCATCCTCTACACCTCCATGAACCTGCCGATCGCGGTGTGGATGATGCAGTCCTTCCTCGCCGAGGTCCCGGTCGAGGTGATCGAGGCCGCGCGGGTGGACGGCGCCCGGCTGCCGACGATCCTCGCGCGCGTGGTCGCCCCCATCTCCCTCCCGGGCGTCGCCGCCACCGCGCTGATCTGTTTCATCTTCAGCTGGAACGAACTGCTCTTCGCACGTGTACTGACGGGTGTCGTCGCCGGGACCGCTCCCGTCTTCCTGACCGGCTTCATCACCAGCCAGGGCCTGTTCCTGGCGAAGGTGTGCGCCGCGTCGCTCGTCGTCTCCCTGCCGGTGCTCGCCGCGGGGTTCACTGCCCAGGACAAACTGGTCCAGGGCCTGTCCTTGGGAGCCGTGAAATGAAGGCCGCCGTCATCGAGTCCGTGGGCCGCGCCGTCGTCACCGAGGTCCCCGACCCGACACCGGGCCCCCGCGAGGTCGTCGTGGAGGTGGCCGCCTGCGGCCTGTGCGGCACGGACCTGCACATCCTCCAGGGCGAGTTCGCCCCCAAGCTGCCGATCGTGCCGGGCCACGAGTTCGCCGGCGAGGTGGTCGGCGTCGGCTCCCAGGTGACCGAGGTGGCGATCGGCGACCAGGTCGCGGTCGACCCGTCCCTGTACTGCCACGAGTGCCGGCAGTGCCGCAACGGCCACAACAACCTCTGCGAGCGGTGGGCCGCGATCGGCGTGACCGTGCCGGGCGGGGCCGCGCAGTACGCGGTGGCCCCGGTCGCCAACTGCGTGAAGCTCCCCGAGCACGTCCGCACCCAGGACGCGGCCCTGGTCGAACCCCTGTCGTGCGCGATCCGGGGCTACGACGTCCTCCAGTCCCGGCTGGGCGCGCATGTCCTCATCTACGGCTCCGGGACCATGGGGCTGATGATGCTGGAGCTGGCCAAGCGGACCGGCGCGGCGAGCGTGGACGTGGTGGACCTGAACCCCGTCCGGCTGGAGACCGCCCGGCAGCTCGGCGTCTCCGGGTCCGCGGCCAACCCCGACGAGCTGGACCGCCCGCAGGGCTGGGACCTGGTGATCGACGCGACCGGCAACGCGGCGGCGATCCAGGACGGCCTGGAGCGGGTCGCCAAGGCGGGCACGTTCCTCCAGTTCGGCGTCGCCGACTACGCGACCCGGGTGACGATCGACCCGTACCGCATCTACAACCAGGAGCTCACCATCACCGGCTCCATGGCCGTGCTGCACAGCTACGAGCGGGCGGCGGAGCTGTTCGCGAACGGCGTCCTGGACCCGGACGTCTTCATCAGCGACCGCCTCCCGCTGGACAGCTATCCGCAGGCGTTGGAGCAGTTCGCGGCCGGGGTGGGACGGAAGATCGTCGTGATCCCCTGAGCCGTTCGGGGGCCGGCTCCCGGGTAAGGGAACAGTAAAGCGGGGTTGTTCGTTCACGGGGCATGACAGCTATGACCCCTGGCTCGAACATCCCTCTTCCCGTCTCGCGGGTGGCGGTGGACGTCGCCGCTCCCGTGCGGCTCGACGTGTCGGGCCTGCTGCTCACCGGCGACGGCAAGGTGCGCTCGGACGACGACTTCATCTTCTACAACCAGCCGAACGGGCCGGGTGTGACGTACCGCTCGGGCGGCGGTACGTCCCCGGACGCCATCACCGTCGACACGGCCGCCGTGCCGCCCGGGATCGAGAAGATCGTGGTCACCGCGAGCCCCGACGCCGCCGGTCAGACCTTCCAGGGCATCGAGCCGACGGCGACGATCCGCAACGCGGACGACGGCTCGGTGCTGGCCACCTTCACGCCTCCGCAGCTGGGCACGGAGACGGCCCTGGTGGTCGTGGAGATCTATCTGCGGGGCGGCGCGTGGAAGGCCCGCGCGGTCGGCCAGGGGTACGCCGACGGGCTGGCCGGTATCGCCACGGACTTCGGTGTTTCGGTGGAGGAACCGGCGCCCGCCCCGACGGCCCCGGTCACCCAGCCGGCACCCCCCGCGGCTCCCCCGGCCCCGCCCGCGCCGCCCGCCCCCGGCACCGGGAAGATCAACCTCGACAAGGGCAGGGTCAGCCTCCAGAAGAACCAGACCGTGTCCCTGGTCAAGGGCGGCCGCCCGCTGCTCTCCCAGGTCAAGATGGGCCTGGGCTGGGAGCCGGCGTTCCGTGGCAAGGACATCGACCTGGACGCCTCGGTCATCGCGTACGGCCCGCAGCGCGACCACGTCGACAGCTGCTACTTCGGCAAGCTGTCCATCCTCAACGGAGCGATCAAGCACTCCGGCGACAACCTCACCGGCGAGGGCGGCGGCGACGACGAGGTGATCGTGGTCGACCTCGGCCGGATCCCCCCGGAGGTCACCGGCCTGGTCTTCACGGTCAACTCGTTCTCCGGCCAGAAGTTCACCGAGGTCGCCAAGGCCTACTGCCGCCTGCTGGACGCCGCGACCGGCGAGGAGCTGGTCCGCTTCGACCTGACGAGCGCCGAGGCGCAGACGGGCGTGATGATGGCGAAGCTGGTCCGCCAGTTCTCCGGCGAGTGGGACATGACCGCGATGGGCTCGTTCGTGAAGGCCCGGACGGTGCGGAACATGGTGAAGCCGGGGGCGGAGGCGCTCTGACGCGAGCTCGGTGACGGGTGTGCGGCCGTGGGCGCTACGGCCGCAACCCCTCCGTGAGCAGTGACAGATAGCGCCGGATCTCCTTGCCCTGGCCGTTGGCCAGTTCCGACGCGGTGGCCAGTCCGTGCGCCAGGCGCAGGACTTCGATCGGCTCGATGTCGGGGCGCAGGGTGCCCTCCGCCTTCGCCGCGTCCACCAGGCGGGTCGCCGCGCCGCGGACCGTCACACCGCAGGCCGCGACCGTGGCCGAACTGCCGTCCGTGACCGCGGAACCCAGCAGGGCCTTCAGGCCGCGCACCTGGATGGTGGCGACGCACAGTTCGTTCAGCCACTCGGTCAGCGCCGCACCCGGCGGAAGGACCGCGGCGAACTCGTCGGCCTTCGCCGCCAGCCCCTCCAGCCGGTCCACGAACGCGGCCTCCAGCAGCGCCTGCCGGGTCGGGAAGTGCCGGTAGAGCGTGCCGGAGCCGACGCCCGCCCGTTTGGCGATGTCGTCGAGGGACGCGTTCTCCCCCTGCTCGGCGAAGGCCTCGACGGCGACCTTCAGCAACCGCTCGTAGTTGCGGCGAGCGTCCGCGCGCATGGGCCTGACCTGCGTCATCCAGTTACTCCTTGCGAACCGGGGACTCTCTCCGTATCTTATCGAACACTAAACGGAGACAGTCCCCGCTTACCGTCGTGCGCTCCACGGGCAGCCCGTCTGCCCGTACTTCACCATGCCCGCGCCGGGGACGCACAGACCGGGAGAACCTCATGTCCGCCCCGTCCAGCCCGTCCGCCCCGTCCACCGCCGCCGACACCCCGCCGGACTCCCCGCATCCCGCGAGGCTCGGCTCCGCCCTCCTCGTCATCGTCACCGCCTACATGATGGTCGGCGTCGACTCCACCGTCGTCAACGTCGCGCTCCCCGACATCCAGCGGGGCCTGGGGTTCAGCCGTACCGGCCTGTCCTGGGTGCTCAACGCCTACACCCTCGCCTTCGGCGGTCTGCTGCTGCTCGGCGGGCGGGTCGGCGACGTCGTGGGCCGCCGTCGAACGCTCGGCGCCGGAGCGCTGCTGTTCGCGCTGTCCTCGCTGCTCGGCGGAGTCGCCGCGGAGGGCGGCTGGCTGCTCGCGGCACGCGCGCTGCAGGGCGTCGGCGCCGCGCTGATCGCCCCCAGCACCCTGGCCCTGATCACCACCAACTTCCCCCAGGGCCCGCGCCGGCACCGCGCCCTGAGCGTCTACTCCTCCATGGCCGGCATCGGCGGCTCCGCCGGCCTGGTCCTGGGCGGCATGCTCACGTCCTGGGCGTCCTGGCGCTGGGCCCTGCTCATCAACGTGCCCATCGGCATCGCCCTGTTCGTGGCCCTGCCACGGTTCGTCGCCGAGACCCCGCGGCACGCGGGCCGCTTCGACCTCGCGGGCGCGCTGACCGGGACGGCCGGGATGACCTCGCTGGTGTACGCGTTCATCCGGGTCTCGGAGGAGGGCTGGACCGACTCCCAGTCCCTGCTCGGCTTCGGCTGCGCCGTCGCACTGCTCTTCGGCTTCGCCCTGATCGAGTCCCGGGCCGGCCAGCCGATCATGCCGCTGGGGCTGTTCGGCGACCGGGACCGGGCGGGCGGCTATCTCACCATCATGCTGCTGCCCGCGGGCATGTTCGGCGCCTTCTACTTCCTCACCCTGATCTGCCAGCAGGTCCTGGAGTACAGCCCGTTGCGCGCCGGGTTCGCGTTCCTGCCCATGACCCTGGCGATGTTCACCATGGTGCGGCTGCTGCCGCGGCTGCTGGCCCGCCTCGGGGCCAAGCCGCTGCTGCTGACCGGCATCACCCTGCTGGTCGTCGCCGGCGGGTGGCTGTGGCGGCTGCGGCCCGGCGACGGCTACGTCACCGGGCTGCTCGGTCCGCTGCTGCTGCTCGGCGTGGGCGTCGGTCTGAGCTTCATGCCGCTCAACGCGACCATCCTCGCCCGTATCGAGCCCCGGGAGGCGGGCGCCGCGTCCGGACTGCTGCAGACGCTGCAGTGGCTCGGCGGCACCCTCGGACTCGCCGTCCTGGTCACCGTGTACGGCACGGTGACCAGGCATGCGAGCGGCAGCCCGGCCGAGATCCTCACCCACGGCGCGTCCCGCGCGTTCGGCATCGGGTCGCTGGTCGCGGTGGCCGCACTGCTGGTGGCGGGGTTCGTGATCACAGGTCCGCGGAGGCATGGGGCCTAGGCGATCGTCGTCGGCTGCGGGTGTGTGGGGGCTGGTCACGCAGTTCCTCCCCCAGCCTTCGGCCGGGGGTACCCCCAGCGCCCCTGACGGGGCGCTTTCGGAACCGGGGCGATATCGATCCGAGCGGGTCCGGTGAAGTCAGCCGGTTCGGCAGCGCCCCCGAAGGGGCGCGGGGAACTGCGCGACCAGCCACAAAACACCCGCAGTCGACCACCGGCGCACACCGGCAGGACGATCGACAATCCGTCAGAACAAAGCGCTGTACGCGTTCAGTGCCGGCTGGCCGCCCAGGTGGGCGTAGAGGACCGTGGCGTCGGTGGCGATCTCGCCCCGCTCGACCAGGTCGACCATTCCGGCCATCGACTTGCCCTCGTACACGGGGTCGGTGACCATGCCCTCGGTGCGGGCGGCGAGGCGCATGGCCTCCAGGGTGGTCTCGTCCGGGACGCCGTAGATGCCGGCGTGGTAGCGATCGTCGAGTTCGACGTCGTCGACCGTCAGCTCCCGCTTGAGGCCTATCAACTGGCCGGTGCGATGGGCGATCCGGGCGACCTGTTCGCGGGTCTCGGCGGGCTTGGCCGAGGCGTCGATGCCGATGACCCGGCGCTCACGGCCGCCCGCCTCCTCCAGCGCGGCGAACCCGGCGACCATGCCGGCCTGGGTCGAGCCGGTCACCGAGCAGACGATGACCGTGTCGAAGAAGACGCCCAACTGCTGCTCCTGCTCGGCAACTTCATAGGCCCAGCCGGCGAAGCCGAGCCCGCCGAGCGGGTGGTCGGAGGCGCCGGCCGGGATGGCGTACGGCTTGCCGCCCGACTCCTCGACCTCGCGCAGCGCCAGTTCCCAGCTCTCCTTGAAGCCGATCCCGAACCCGGCCCGTACGAGGCGTACGTCGGCTCCCGCCAGCCTGCTGATGAGAATGTTGCCGACCTTGTCGTACACCGAGTCCGGCCACTCCACCCAGCTCTCCTGCACCAGCACGCACTTGAGTCCGGCGCGGGCGGCCACGGCGGCGACCTGGCGGGTGTGGTTGGACTGCACCCCGCCGATGGAGACGAGGGTGTCGCAGCCCTTGGCGAGCGCGTCGGCGACCAGGTACTCCAGCTTGCGCGTCTTGTTGCCGCCGTACGCGATCCCGGAGTTGCAGTCCTCCCGCTTGGCCCACAGCGCGGCGCCGCCGAGGTGGGCGGTGAGGCGCTCCAGCGGGTGCACGGGCGAGGGGCCGAAGAGGAGGGGGTAACGGTCGTAGGAGGAAAGGGACATGGGGCGCCTCCTGATGGCGTGGTCAGTCGGTGGTGTCGGCGTCGGCCAGGTCGGAGAGGGTGCGCCAGATGTCGGCGGTGACCCGGACCGCCGCCTCCGGGTCGCCGGCCGCGCACGCCTCGATGAGCCGTTCGTGCAGGCCGGCCGAGCGGCAGGAGCCGCCCTCGCCGAAGCGGCGGCGCTCCAGGCGGCGGATGAGGGGGGTGTAGCGGGCGACGGTGGCGGCGGCCGCGCGGTTGCCTGCCACCCGGACCAGTACGTCGTGCAGTTCGTCGTCGGCGCGCAGGGCCTCGTCCACGTCACCCGCCTGCACGGCGGCCGCGAAGCGGACGTTGGACACGCGCATCTCGTCCAGGTCCGAGTCCCGCAGCCGGGGTACGGCGACCCGGGTGACCAGCTCGTGCATGGCGCCGACCACGGCCGCCGCGTCCCGCACCTCGGCCGCCACGACCGGGGTGACCCGGGTGTAGCTCTGCGGCTTGCTCTCCAGGAGGCCCTCGTCGACGAGGCGCGCGAACGCCTCCCGCACGGGCGCCCGGGACAGCCCGAGCCGATCCGCGAGCTCGGCATCGCGCACCACCGCGCCGGGTTCGATCTCCCCGGCGACGATGGCGTCCCGGATCGCGGCGTAGGCGCGGTCGCGGAGCAGGGTGCGGGGGACGGGGCGCAGGGCCTTCATGAACTGAAATGTTAGATATCAGTGGCGTCGCGGACAAGGGCACGGGGCACACGAAAGTGGCCCGCACCCCCCGTGAAGGTGCGGGCCACGCTCATCGGCCGGCGGTCAGGCCGCCGTCTCCCACGGCCAGTCGGCGTCCTGGGCCGCCTCCAGCAGCGGGACCATCCGGAAGGCCACGTCCGTGAGGCCGCCGAAGGTGTGCCGGTTGCCCTTGCCGGACGGGCCGTGGCCCACCCGGTAGCCGGCCAGGTTCCAGGTGTAGACCGGGATGTGCGCCGGGACCTGCTGGGTCGGGTCGCCGTGCCGGTGGTACGCGTACTGCTCGTCGGTGACGATCAGCACCCGGTCCTGTCCCCGGTAGTGGGAGCGGATCGCCGAGGTGGTGTCGGTGCCGCCCAGGTCGCCGAAGCGGTCCAGGACCTTCAGCACCGACTCGCCCCGCTCGAAGCCCAGCCGCCTGCTCGTCGTACCGAACTCGACGAGGTCCGCGTCCGCCGCCCGCAGCGCGAGCGCCGTGCCGAAGATCGCCGCCGCGTCGGCCCGGTTGAGCTCCGAGCGCTCGGACAGCCGCGAGTAGAACATCGATCCCGAACGGTCGACGAGCACCAGCGTCCGCCCGGGCAGCGCGGGCACGTTGGCCAGCGAGTGGCCGAGTGCCTGCTCCAGCGGGTACGACCAGCGCAGCGACGGCGCGTGCTGGTACGCGGCGAGGTACCGGAACGGGAACTGCCGCGACCGCGCCACCTCCGCCGGATCGGCGATCCGCGCCGCGACCGTGGCCGCGACCTCGTCGCAGACGCCGGCCTCGTCGAAGTTCCGCAGGTTTCGGACGAGCGCCATGGTCCCCATGGACGGGATGACCGCCTCCCAGGCGGCCCTGTCCATCGGGCCCTGGAGCCAGCCGGCCAGCGCCTCCCAGGTGAGACCGGCCGCCGCGAGCCGCTCGGCGCCACCGGGCTCGGTGACCACCGACCGCCGCCGCGCGACGGGCAGCGCCATCAGCTCCCGGTGCGCGCCGAGCACCGGGCTCGACACGGGCGCCACGGCGGTGTCGGGGTTGTGCCGCCGGTCCAGCGCGTACCGGAACAGCTCGCCCTGCCACGGCTTGTCCGGGTCCGGCGCCGCGTGCACCAGGTTGAGGATGTCGCCGAAGCGGTACCCCCTGGCCGCGGTGTCGTACTTGAGCAGGGACTTGCCGTGGTACAGCCGTCGTACGGCGTCGGCGATCCCCCGCTTGACGGGCTTGGGAATGGCACGGCCGTACGTCGCCGTCCAGTAGGCGAGCAGTTCGCCGGGCTCGTCGGGCCGCTGGAGCACGGAGGCGACGACCTGACGGTTCGAGGGACCGTCTGTCGCGCCTGCCGCCAGCCGGGCGTGCACGTACTCCGCGGCGCCCACGATCGAGGCGGTGCGCATGTTGCCCTCGCCGCGCAGCCAGCCGAGCAGACCGGCCGTCCACGCCGGGTCGGCGACGGCGCGCTCGCGCACGAGCTCGGCGAACCGGTCGTCACGGTCCGCGCCGGACTCGTAGAAGGTCCGCTGCGAGACGAAGTTGGCGACGGCGAGCAGGAAGAGCTCGGACCGCGCGTCCCGCTCCCGGCCGCGGCCGCCCTCGTAGGTACGGAGCACGCGTCCGGTGGAGGTGACCCGCGAAACGGGCTGCGCCCGGGCCGCCCTGGTGTTGAATCGCGCCATGGTGAATTCCCCCCGAATTCATTGGAGTTTCGGAGGAGGCGCGGCAGAAGGAGGGCGTCCGAGGTCGAAGTCGACTGCGGTTGCTTATAAACTGGCGCGTCTTCCGTTCCGCCACATCGACCCAGAGTCGATGACGGGATTCGAACCCGCATGAGGGATTTCCCCCCACCAGTCCCCGAAGTATCCGCTGCCTGCGCACCGGACACCCACCATGAGCTGCGCCTCCCGAGTTCAAGAACACACGCACCGGGAAGTGCATGAAGTTTTCGGTGTCCAGAGATCGAAGCCGGCGGAACCGACGTGGTGCTCTAGCCCCTGAGCTACACCGGCGCGTTGTACCGGTGGCGGGACTCGAACCCGCGGCCGCCCCATTAGAAGTGGAAGTAGGTCCTGCCTTCGCACCTGGACATGCATAACCTTAGGAGGCGGGCCGCGGGCCGAGCGAGTGAATTAACTATCCGCGCTGCTGACGCTTCCAGGGCCCCGTGATCGCGAGCATGATGCCCGGGGTCTGGATGTTGGCGTACAGGGTCCGGCCGTCGGGCGAGAAGGTGACGCCGGTGAACTCGCTGTACTCGGGCGCCTCTTCGGTGCCGGTGTTCAGCTCGTTGCGGGCGATGGGGTAGGTACGGCCGCTGTCGGTGGCACCGAACAGGTGCTGGAGGCCCTCGCCGTCCTCGGCGATGACGAGACCGCCGTACGGGGAGACGGTGATGTTGTCCGGGCCGTCGAAGTTGCCTTCCTGGGACGGGTCCGGGTTGACGCCGATGCGGACCTTGAGCGTGAGCGTGCGGCGCTTGGGGTCGTAGAACCACACCGAGCCGTCGTGCTGGACGGGGCTCTCCGCGCGGGCGTACGAGGAGACGATGTACACGCCGCCGTCGCCCCACCACATGCCCTCCAGCTTGCGGGCGCGGGTGACCTGGCCGGTGCCGAACTGCTTGCGGACGGACGTCGTCTTCGCGTCGCGGTCCGGGACGTCCACCCAGTCGACGCCGTAGACCGTGCCGATCTTCGTGGCGCGGGAGAGGTCGTCGACGAACTGGCCGCCGGAGTCGAAGCACTTGAACGCCTGGAGCGTGCCGGCGTCGTCGGCGAGGGTGCGCAGCCTGCCGCGGCCGTGGTGGAAGTGCTCGGGCGGGGTCCAGCGGTAGAGCAGGCCGTTGGGGTTGGACGCGTCCTCGGTCAGGTAGAGGTGGCCGCGCTTGGGGTCGACGACGACGGCCTCGTGGGCGTAACGGCCGAGCGCCTTGACGGGCTTGGGGTCCCGGTTGGCCCGGCGGTCCTCGGGGTCGACCTCGAAGACGTAGCCGTGGTCCTTGGTGAAGCCGTTGGTGCCGGTCTTGTCCTCGGTCTCCTCGCAGGTCAGCCAGGTGCCCCACGGGGTGTTGCCGCCCGCGCAGTTGGTGGCGGTGCCGGCGATGCCGACCCACTCGGCGACGTGCCCGCCGGGGCGGACCTCGACGACGGTGCAGCCACCGGCGGCGGCCGGGTCGTAGACGAGGCCCTCGGTGAGCGGAACCGGGTACTTCCAGTTGGCGCGGGGGCCGGCCAGCTCGTGGTTGTTGACGAGGAGGGTGGCGCCGCGCGGGCCGTCGAAGGTGGAGGTGCCGTCGTGGTTGGAGGGGGTGAACTCGCCCGACTCCAGCTTGGTCCGGCCGCTGTACGTGATGACGCGGTACTTGAAGCCGGCGGGGAGCGCGAGGATGCCGTCCGGGTCGGGCAGCAGCGGTCCGTAGCCGACGCCGCCGTGCCCGTGCGCCGCGTCGGCCGCGTCGGCCTCGGTCTCGGTGGCGGCGAGGGCGTTCGGGGCAGTGGCGAGGGCGCCGACGCTGCCCGCCAGCGCGACACCGGCACCGGTGAGCGCGGATGTCCTGGCAAAGTCCCTGCGGGTGAGCGACATGGTGTCTCCTGTGACGGTCGGAGTGCCGTGGAGGGTGGCAGACCTCAACTCGGCGCACACGCTCCCGCCCGTCCCTGAACACCGGTTGAACGCGGGGCGACTTCGCGGTCCTCTGTTCCATGAATCCGTATGTGCCGCCCCATGCCCTCCAAAAGCCCCGCCCAAGAACACACCACAGAGGGCTACGACTTCCCCTCCCGGAACCCCCGGCTCTTTCCCGCCGCAACGGCGCCCAGCCCGAACGGCGTCACCCGGCAGTGCCACACCACCCGCACACCCCACCGCACCGGCATGCACTTACGACAACCCGCCGGTCAATCCCTTTCCCGCCGCAACGGCGCTCAGCCCAGACGGCGGTGCCCGGCGGTGCCCGCCCGCACCCCCACCCCGTCGGCCCCTACCCCCCGTGCTGCGAGCGTGCCTTGAACGCCGCCTTGCGGGCCTCCTTGGCCACCTTCTTGTCCGGGTGGAGGCGGCCCATCGCCTCGAGCACGTCGGCCGTGTCCGGGTGTCCGACCCGCCACGCCTCGGCGAAGAACCCGCCGTGCTGCTGGGCCAGGGCCTCCACCAGCGCCTGCAGTTCCTCGGAGTTCCCCTCGGCGGCCAGCTGCGCGGCCACCGTGTCGATGGTCAGCCAGAAGATCATGTCCTGGGAGGGCGCCGGCACGTCGGCGGCGCCGCGTTCGACCAGCCAGACCCTTGCCAGGCCGCCCAGCTCGGGGTCGTCGAGGACCTCGCGGAGGGCGGGCTCGGCCTCGGGGCCGAGCAGCGACAGCGCCTGCTGGCAGCGCAGCCGCCGCAGCGGGGCGCCCGCGTCCGCACCGCGCGCGGCGGCCAGCAGCTCCCGGGCCGCGGCGAGGGATTCCCGGCGGGCCAGCCACTGCTCGGTCTCGGCCTGCGCAGCCCTCTGCGGAAACGCGGCCGTACCGTCGAGCAGCGCGTCCGCGCCCTTGTCGGCGAGCTCCCCGACCGCCGGCGCCTCGAAGCCGGCCTCCAGCAGCCGCGCCCGCAGCCCGTACGCGCCGAGCGGGGTGAGCCGCACCATGCCGTAGCGGGAGACGTCGGCCTCGTCGACCGGCCCCGCGGCCGGCTCCTCCTCCGTGTCGGCCATCAGCGCCTCGTCGACCGGCTGGTACTCGACGAGCCCGACCGGCTCAAGGAGCCGGAACTGGTCGTCGAGCCGCATCATCGCGTCGGAGACCTGTTCGAGGACGTCGTTGGTCGGCTCTCCCATGTCGCTGGGCACGATCATCGACGCGGCGAGCGCGGGCAGCGGCACCGGCGCCTCGCCGGGACCGCCCTCGCTCACGGTCAGCAGGTACAGGTTGCCGAGGACGCCGTCGAGGAAGTCCGCCTCCCCCTCGGGGTCCCAGCCGAGTGACGAGAAATCGACCTCGCCGCCCTCGTCGAGCGCATCGACAATTCCGTCCAGGTCGGGCACGCTCGCGTCGGCGATCACGGTCTCCAGCGCGGCCTGCCACACCGCGAGGACGTCGTGCGGCGAGCCCCCGGTGAGCAGCGCCAGCCCCTCCCCCGCCGCCACCGTGCCGGCCTCCTCGTCGGCGATCTCGACGAGTCCGGCGTCCAGGGCGACCCGCCAGGCCTCAGCGGCGTAGGCGGCCGCGTCGTCCCCGGCGAGTCCGAGCGCCTCGGCCGCGGCCGGCAGCTGCTCCTCGACCAGTTCACCGCCTGCGTCCACGCGGGTGTCGGGGCCGGCCCAGCGGGCGAGCCGGGCGGCCCGGGCGAGCAACGGCGTGGACAACGCGGCATGCGCCAGCTCCGCTTCGGAACGCAACCGCACCGGGGGCAGGGGGGCGCTGTCAGACATCGGCTGGTTCTCCTCGGACGCCTCAACGGTCGTACGTCGACATGGACACCGTATCGACGGCCGTACGACCACCTGAACGCCGTACGGCTCAGCCGCTCAGCCTAGACGGATTTCCACCCATGCCGCCCGGTTCATCTACCCGCCCGGCCCCGTACATGGCTGAAACCTTGACAACTGCCTTGATCAGGCAGGAGATTGACGCGCGTAGAAAACGGGGGGACAACTGTTCACTCGGCATCTACGCGTGTCACATCCGCGCAACATGGCATACATGAACGTGTCATGAACGCTCCATAAACCGCCCTTGTCCCGGCGCTTCCGTATGTCCCCGGAGGGATTCCCTTGCCGAGCAGGTCTTCCGCGCGTCTCGCCGCGCTCACCGTCGCCGCCGTCTGCAGCGCGGCGTCCACCGTCGCCCTCACCTCGCCTGCCCAGGCCGACGGGCTGCGTATCCACGACATCCAGGGCACCACCCGTACATCGCCGTACGCCGGCCAGAAGGTGACGGACGTCCCCGGCATCGTCACGGCCACGCGCACCTACGGCTCCTCCAGAGGTTTCTGGCTCCAGGATCCGACGCCGGACGACAACCCGGCCACCAGCGAGGGCGTCTTCGTCTTCACCAGCTCCACCCCGAAGGTCGCGGTCGGCGACTCCGTCACGGTCACCGGCACGGTCTCGGAGTACGTCCCGGGCGGTGCCTCGACCGGCAACCAGTCGCTGACCGAGATCACCAAGCCGACGGTCACCACCGTCTCCACCGGCAACGCGGTCCCGGCGCCGGTCGTGATCGACAAGAAGTCGGTGCCGAGCGCGTACACCCCGGCGGGTGACACGGCCGCGAGCGGTTCGGTCAACGGCCTGACCCTGCAGCCGAAGAAGTACGCCCTGGACTACTACGAGTCCCTGGAGGGCATGAACGTCCAGGTCAAGGACGCCCGCGTGGTCACCGGCACCGACCCGTACGCGGAGCTGTGGGTCACGGTGAAGCCGCACGAGAACCGCACCAACCGCGGCGGCTCGCTGTACCGCTCCTACCGCGACCAGAACACCGGCCGCCTCCAGGTCCAGTCCCTCGGCTCGACCGCCGACTTCCCGGCGGCGAACGTCGGCGACACCCTGGCCGGCGCCACGTCCGGCCCGCTGGACTACAACCAGTTCGGCGGCTACACCCTCGTGGCCGGCAAGCTGGGCACCCTGAAGAGCGGTGGTCTCCAGCGCGAGACGACGAAGAAGCAGTCGCACGGCGAGCTGGCGGTGGCGACCTACAACGTCGAGAACCTCGACCCCTCCGACGGCACCTTCGCCGCGCACGCCGCCGCGATCGTGAACAACCTCCAGTCGCCCGACATCGTGTCCCTGGAGGAGATCCAGGACAACAACGGCGCGACGGACGACGGCACGGTCGCCGCCGACGTGACGGTGAACAAGCTGATCGACGCGATCGTCGCGGCGGGCGGCCCGAAGTACCAGTGGCGTTCCATCAACCCGGTCAACGACCAGGACGGCGGCGAGCCCGGCGGCAACATCCGCCAGGTCTTCCTGTTCAACCCCGAGCGGGTGTCCTTCGTCGACCGCGCGGGCGGCGACTCCACCACCGCGGTGGCCGTCACCAAGGTGAACGGCAAGGCCCAGCTGACGGCCTCCCCCGGCCGCGTCGACCCGGCGAACTCCGCCTGGACGACCAGCCGCAAGCCGCTCGCCGGTGAGTTCGTCTTCCACGGCAAGACCGTCTTCGTGATCGCCAACCACCTCAACTCCAAGGGCGGCGACCAGGGGCTGACCTCGCAGTACCAGCCGGTGGTGCGCAGCTCGGAGACCCAGCGCCACGCGCAGGCGACGCTGGTCAACGCGTTCGTCAAGAACATCCTCGCCGTCCAGAAGGACGCCGAGGTCATCGCGCTCGGCGACATGAACGACTTCGACTTCTCCGGCACCACCAAGATCCTGGAGAACGGCGGCGCGCTCTGGTCGGCGATCCAGTCGCTGCCGACGAAGGAGCGCTACACCTACGACTACCAGGGCAACGAGCAGGTCCTGGACCAGATCCTGATCAGCAAGCAGATCCGCGGCAAGGGCGACTTCGAGTACGACAGCGTGCACATCAACTCGGAGTTCCACGACCAGATCAGCGACCACGACCCGCAGGTGCTGCGCTTCCGCCCCTGACGGCTCGACGGCCTGAGGGCCTGACGGCCGGCCCGGTTCAGGACTGGCTGAACACCCCGTCCAGCCAGTCCTGCCAGGCGGTCTCGTTCGCCTCGGCGTCGGCGTCCGGCGCGAAGTCGTGGATGCTGATGCCGACCGGGGCGCCCCAGTGGTTGCGCCCGAAGAACCGGACGAGGGCGTCGTCGGTGCGCAGTCCGATGAAGTACGGGTCGCGGTAGTCGACCACCGCGTCCAGGGCCCGCCCGCCGGGTCCCCGGACGCTCGCCTTCGCGCCCTCGGCCAGGTCGTCCGGCAGGCCGAGGGCACGGCCCACGGCGGTGAAGGCGTCCGGCGCCTGGGACGCCTCCGGCCCGTTCAGCTGGGCGAAGCTCACCGGGCGGGGCGCGAAGTGGGTGAGGTACTCGCGCAGGGTGTGCAGGTAGAAGTCGGTGTGCCTGCTCGCGCCGTCGTACTGGTTGTCCCAGTCGTCGGTGAAGATCCCGCTGTGCACATAGCGCACCCAGGCGCGGCGGCCGCCGTCGCGCTCCTCGATGACGTGTTCCAGCTGGTTGGCGCTCTGGGTGGGGAAGCCGACGTCCTCGCTGCGGGTGACCAGGTGGTGCGGCGGGTCGTAGGCGGTGACGGTGGAGCCGAAGGCCGCCGTGCCGCCCACCCGGGGCTCGGGCGGCTGCATCGGCCACAGGTATCCGCCGGTGCCGTGGGTGATCGCCTCCCACACCTCTCCGGGCGTGGCGTCGACCTCGAACTCACGGACGATCTCGAATTCCTTGGACATGGGGACTCCTGCTCAGCTTCCGAGTGCGGACTGGTCCTCGACCGCGGACCGGGGCCCGTCCTTGTCTGCCGGACGGCTCTCCCCCGCTGCCGCGGGGCGGGTTTCGTCTTCGGCGGCATGCCGAGTCTCACCCGCGACCGCCGAGCGAGTCTCGCCGTCGGCCGCCGAACGGGTCCCGCCGTCGGCCGCGGGCCGGGTCCCGTCCCCGACTGCGGGCCGAGGCTGGTCCTTGACCGTCGGATGGACGGCGACCACGATCCGGTGGTCCCGGCCGGCCTCCGCGTCGGGTGCGTCGTACTTGCGGATGAGCGCGCTCACGCCCGCCGTCAGTTCCTGTACGAAGGCCGCGCGGTCGGCGGCGGAGGCGAAGCGGACCTCGCCGTCCAGCGCGTAGGTCGCCAGCCGCTTGCGGGCCTTGGCCGCCCCGCTGATCAGCATGCCGACATCGCGCACCAGGCGCGCGCCGAGCGCGAGCAGCCAGCGCGCGGAGAGCTGGTCGCGGAAGCGGTCCGGGTCCGGCTGCACGGCGGGCAGGGCGGCCGGCGAGATGACGTACGACGCGGCGGTCGCGCGCATCAGCCGCTCGGTGACATTGCCCTTGCGCCGCTCGCCGGCCAGCTCGACCAGGCCGTGCCGCTCCAGCGCCTTCAGGTGGTAGTTCACCTTCTGCCGGGGCAGCCCGACCCTGCCGGCCAGCATCGCGGCCGACGCGGGCGCGCCGGCCAGTTCGGCGAGCAGCCTGGCCCGTATGGGGTCCAGCGACACGGCCGCTGCCTCGGGGTCCTCGATCACGGTGACGTCCAGCATGACTCCACCGTCCCACCGAAAACTTTTTTTGTCCATGCAGGCGGAGTTTTCGGCCGGACGTCGTCGGCGTCCCGCCCTCAGCCCTGTTCCCCCCGTTCACCGAGCCGGGCCAGTTGGCTCTGGAACCAGTCGAGGCGGGCCTGCAACAGGGCCGCCTCCGCGACCAGTTCGGGCACCCCGAAGCCCTCGCCCGCCACCGGCGGCCCGTCGCCGGCCCCCGTACCCCCGGCGATCACCCGCAGCCCCTGCCCCGCCAGCCGGGCGAACCCGGCGAGCGAGACGGACGCACGCGCGCGTACACAGCCCGCGCAGGCGGCCGCGAGGGCGCGCCAACCGGGCCTGCCCCAGCCCGCGTCGGCGAGCGCGACGGCCGCCGCACCGCAGGCGCACGGCCCGACGGTGGCGGTCCGCACCCGCTGTCTGGCGTAGCGGAAACCGCGCTCGAAACGGATGTAGGCGCCGAGGACGGAGACTTCGAGCAGCACGGCCGCCCGGTGCTCGGCGGTGCACAACAGGGCCTCGGCGACCTCCCGTTCGTGCACACAGTGGAAGCCGCAGTCGCACAGCCGCGCGGGCGGGCGGTGCCGTCGGCCGTAGACGCAGGACGCGTCGTCCAGCACTCCGTACGGCAGCGCGCCGCCCAGCGACACACCGGTGAACCCGGCCCGTGCGCCGTCCTGGGACAGCATCGGGTGGGCGATCTTGTGGCCGGTCGGCGGCTCCGTCGGGCGTTCCGCCGGGAGCCGCAGCCTCATCGGGCGGCCGGGGCCTCTTCGGACGCGGACGCGGCCCGGGGTTCGTGGATCTCGTGGATCTCTTCGGAGAGTCCGGGGAGTCCGGGTACTTCGTCGTGGGCGAGCAGCCGCTCCTCAGCGACCCCGGTGGCCAGTGCCTTGCCCAGCTTCATGGCGCCTCCCATGATCCATGACCTGCCGTCGGTGACCGTCCGGCCCATAGTGACCCATGAGGGGCCGAGTTGGACACAGGGCCTCGGGACACCGAGAGGTTGACATCTTAGCAATGCTAAGGCGTACCACGTAGAAGAATTAAGTAGAGCTAAGCTGTTGTGCCGCCGAGACTACCCCCATGACGAACCGACGCGACACCGCCCGCCCGCCCCGCCCCTTCGGGCGCACCCTCTGTGCGATGGTCACCCCCTTCACCGACACGGGGGCGCTCGACCTCGACGGCGCCCGGCGGCTGGCCGCGCATCTGGTGGCGGAGGGCTGTGACGGTCTGGTGCTGAACGGCACCACCGGCGAGTCGCCGACCACGACGGACACGGAGAAGGCGGAGCTGATCGCGGCCGTCCGGGAGGCGGTGGGCGAGCGGGTGCCGCTGGTGGCGGGCGTGGGCACGGCGGACACCCGGCACACCGTCGAGCTGGCGCTCGCGGCGGAGAAGGCGGGCGCGGACGGCGTCCTGGTGGTGTCGCCGTACTACAGCAGGCCGCCGCAGGACGCGCTGGAGGCGCACTTCCTGGAGGTGGCCGAGGCGAGCGGGCTGCCGGTGATGCTGTACGACATCCCGGGCCGCACCGGCACCCGGATCGAGCCGGAGACGCTGGTCCGGCTCGCCGCCCACCCCCGGATCGTGGCCGTGAAGGACTGCTCGTACGACTTCCTCGGCACCCAGAAGGTGCTGGCGCACTCGGACCTGGCCTACTACGCGGGCTGCGACGAGCACATCCTCGCCCTGTACGCGGTGGGCGCGGCCGGCTGTGTGAGCACGGTGGCCAATGTCGTCCCCGCCCGGATCGCGGCGATCCTGGACGCGTTCGACGCGGGCGACACCGCCCGCGCCACCGGACTCCAGCTGCGGGCCACTCCGTTGATCGAGGCGATGATGGCCGCGGGGCTGCCGGGCACGGTCACGGCGAAGGCGCTGCTCGCCGGGATCGGCCTGCCCGCGGGCCCGGTGCGGGCACCGCTGCGGCCCGCCGGCCGGAAGGCGACCGACGGACTGCGGGCGGTGTACGAGGAGCTCGGGGCGGCCTGATCAGCGCCGCTCGGCGAAGACCGGTGTCCAGCGGCCGGCGGCGCCGTCGTTGCCCTTGCGGAAGCCACTGAGCGGAACGACCTTGTCACTGCCGATGGTGACCAGGACCAGACGGTTGTGGAACTCGTTGCCGCCGTCCTTGTCGATGTCCCAGGCGATGAGGGACCCGTCGTCGGCCCAGGCGAGAAGCTGCTGCCCGTGCACCTCGGTCTTCTTGCCGGTGGCGAGGTCGGTGATCCAGGAGGACGTCTTCATCGTCTTGCCCGCGAACTCACCGGCGGCCCGCTTGCCGTCGGGCGACAGCCCCGCTCGGACGAACCAGTCCAGGTACCGCTCGCCGGTCGGCACCGGGACCTTTTGGCCGTGGAGGTCGTAGTACTGGATCCCGGGTTCGCTGGTCAGGCCGGACAAGACCAACTGACCGGAACGGCTGAGGCCGAAGTCCTGGCGGACGTTGATGTCGGCCATCTCCATGCTGTCGTTCGGGTCGCCGATCTCGCGCCAGGGACCTTTCCCGGAGGCCACGTCGAGGACGTAGAAGCCGGTGCGCGGCATGGTGGCGGGCATGGAGAAGGAGGTGCCGGTCGTGTCGCCCGGCGCCCTGATCACCACGTCGGGGTCGGCGGAGTAGGTCGTCGCGACCAGTTTGCGGCCGTCATGGGAGAACTCGACCCCGCCGACGCCATGCTCGACCTGGATCCAGCGGGCCACCTTGCCGGTGGTGAGGTCGAGCAGGCCGATCCGCCGGGCGGGGATGGTCCGCTCCAGTACGGCGGCCGTCTTCAGACCGGGGGCGACGGCCACGTACGACCAGCGGGTGTCCTTCTCGTAGCGGCCGGTGCGCTGGTTCAGCAGCCAGTAGGTGCGAGTGGTGTGGTACCGGCGGGCCGTCTGCTTGACGCTGTCGGTGGTGTAGTAGGCGGCCATGGTGGCGTCGCCCGCCCCGATCAGCTCGCGGGGCGGCGACTGGTCGGGGTGGGCGCGGGTCTCACCGGGGTCGAGGACTCCGGCGGGACGTACGTCCTGCTTGCCACCGTCGAGCAACGGCACGCCCACCGCGACGGCGACCACGGCCGCGGTGGCCACGGCGGCGGAGGCGAGCCGGCGGGCCCGGCGGCGCCGGCGGACCGCCAGCACCTGGTCGGCGAACCCGGCCCGCAGCGGCGGCTGTTCGGCGGCCTGCTCGCGCAGGGCGTCTCGCATGAGTTCCTCGACGTTCACGGCCGCACCTCCACGGGCGAGTAGTCACGGGACGGCGGCTGGTCGCGGCCGCTGTCCGGGGCGAGGGCGGCCAGTTCGGGCGCGAGAGTGCGCAGCCGGGCCAGGGAGCGGTGGGTGGTGGACCGTACGGTGCCGACGGAGCAGCCGAGCAGCCGGGCCACGTCGGCCTCCGGCAGGTCCTCGAAGTAGCGCAGGACCAGGACGGTGCGCTGGCGGGCGGTGAGCCGGGACAGGGCGGCGCGCAGGACGAGGCGCAGCTCGGCGGCGGAGGTCGTGTCGGGAGCCGCGCGGGCCTCCGGTGGTTCGGGAACGCTGAGTTCGCGCCGGCGCCACTTCAGCCGCCAGCGGCTGATCTGCTGCCGGTAGAGGACCTGCCGTACATAGGCCTCGGGTTCGTCGATGCGCTGCCAGCGGCCGGCCGCCTTGATCAGGGCGTTCTGCAGCAGGTCCTCGGCCGTGTGCCGGTCGCCGCCGGTCAGCAGCACGGCGGTCCTCAGCAGCGCCGAGGACCGGCTCTCCACGAACTCATGGAAGCTCTCCTGCAGTTCCGCATCCATCGTCACCTTCTCTTCCCCCGGGCCCGCCTGGTGTCCGGGCCCTGTACCCGTGGTGACGCGTGCGGAGCGGCGCCACTATGCCTGTCCGGCGCGAGAATATTCACCGGTGCTCCGCGCGCCCGCTGCCGTACGTTGTCCCCGTGAGCCGCCCCCTGCTGTTCCTGGACGTCGACGGCCCCCTCAACCCGTACGCGGCGAAGCCCGAGCGACGCCCCGCGGGATACACGACGATCCGGGCGACCGTCCGCCCGGGGCGCCCGCTGCGGGTGTGGCTGAACCCGTCCCACGGCCCCGCGCTGCTCGCCCTCGGCTACGAACTGTGCTGGGCGACCACCTGGATGGCCGAGGCCAACCGCTGGATCGCCCCGGTCGTCGGCCTGCCCGAGCTGCCGTACGTCGACTTCGGCCGGGGCCTGCTGGCGGAGCGGCCGGACGGGGTCCACTGGAAGACGGAGGCGATCGTGGCGTACGCCGAGGGGCGCCCGTTCGCCTGGGTGGACGACGAACAGAGCCCGGCGGACACGCGGTACGTCCGCGCCCACCATCCCGGCCCGGCCCTGCTGCAGCACGTCGACCCCCGGATCGGGCTGCGGGAGGCCGACTTCACCGCGCTGGCGGAGTTCAGGGCGGCCGTGCCACAGGACGGCTGAGCGCCCTCCCACCGACGGGGCGGAAGCGCGCTCGGCACGCAGGAGACCGCGGGCGTCATTTGTGCCCGACCAGCATCATCACTTTCTGCATTCGTAAATTACTCTGTGTATTGTCTTCTCATGGCCGCTCCCAGTGCCGTCCGCCGCCTCCTGCTGATCACCGGATTCCTGGTGCTTGTGCAGGCGGGGGTCGGCTTGGTCATCAATCTCTACGGCCTCTTTCCTTTTCACCGTCAGAGCTCTCAGGCGGGGGCCCCTCGCATCAGGGCCTACGAGAGCTTCGCCTGGGCGGTCGGGCACGGCACCCCCGCCCTCGCCCTGCACACCGCGCTCGGCCTCACGCTCGTCCTGCTGTCGATCGTCGCGGCAACGCGCGCCGTGCTGCTCCGTCAGCGCGCGGTCGCGTTCTGGACCGTGCTCGGGGCGCTCCTGGTCATCGGCGCCGCCGCATTCGGTGGGAGCTTTCTCGCCAACGGCAAGACCCTCCACTCACTGCTGATGGCCCTGTTCGCGCTGAGCTCCGAGGTGTGCTTCCACCTCGCCGTCGACCTTCTGCCTTCTGGGCGGCACGGAGCTGTGGCCGCACTCCGCTGAGCTGCCCCGCGGCGCCGGGTGCCGAGGCCCGCCCAGGCACCCAGGCTGTCCGGCGGCCGGACGGACGATGGCCGGCGGGCGTGCCGGACGTCGTGGAGGTGTGCCGGTCGGCATGGGCCCGGCACCGGAGCGACCCGATCCCCCCGGCAGGCGACCGCCGAGGAAGCCTCCCTCCTCGGCGGAGAAGCCCGTGAGCGCCCTCCCCCGGGCCTTCTCGGGCCGTGGAAGGGCGCTCGGCGATGACCGACGTCGACAACTGCCGACGGGTCAGCAGCCGGTCAGAGCGGTGATCGATGAGGCGGCCGCAGGTCACGGCCGCCGTACGTCAGTTGTGGCTGTGCAGGATCTCGTTCAGGCCGCCCCAGACCGCGTTGTTCGGGCGGGCCTCGACGGCGCCGGTGACCGAGTTGCGGCGGAAGAGGATGTTGGAGGCGCCGTTGAGTTCGCGGGCCTTGACGATCTGGCCGTCGGGCATGGTGACGCGGGTGCCCGCGGTGACGTACAGGCCGGCCTCGACCACGCACTCGTCGCCGAGGGCGATGCCGACGCCCGCCTCGGCGCCGATCAGGCAGCGCTCGCCGATGGAGATGATGACGTTGCCGCCGCCGGACAGCGTGCCCATGGTGGAGGCGCCGCCGCCGATGTCCGAGCCGTCGCCGACGACGACACCGGCCGAGATCCGGCCCTCGACCATCGAGGTGCCGAGCGTGCCGGCGTTGAAGTTGACGAAGCCCTCGTGCATGACGGTGGTGCCCTCGGAGAGGTGCGCGCCGAGGCGGACCCGGTCGGCGTCGGCGATGCGCACGCCCTTCGGGACGACGTAGTCCGTCATCCGCGGGAACTTGTCGATCGAGGTGACCTGGAGGTGCAGGCCTTCGGCGCGGGCGTTCAGCCGCACCTTCTCGATCTCGTCCACGGCGACCGGGCCGAGGGAGGTCCAGGCGACGTTGGCGAGGAAGCCGAACTGGCCCTCCAGGTTCAGGCCGTGCGGCTTGACCAGGCGGTGCGAGAGCAGGTGCAGGCGCAGGTAGACGTCGTGCGCGTCGACCGGCTTCTCGTCGGTCGAGGCGATGACCGTACGGACCGCGACGACCTCGACGTTGCGGCGGGGGTCCGGGCCGATCGCCTGGGCCGCACCCTCGCCGAGGAGTTCCACGGCCTGCTCGGCGGAGAGCGTCTCGGTGCCGGCCGGGCCGGGCTCGGCGACCAGTTCGGGGGCCGGGAACCAGGTGTCGAGAACGGTGCCGTCGGCGGCGATGGTGGCGAGCCCGGCGGCCACGGCGCCGGTGGTGCGAGGAGCAGTCGTGTCGGTCATGAGGGCAACCTAACCGGCCGGGGCCCGCGCAGGCCAACCAGCGACGGCGGTGTCTCGGGTGGCGGGCGGCCCGCACTCCCCACGTGATGCGGGCCGCCCGGGTCCGGAGGTGTCAGCGCCGGTCGCCGGCCTGGTCCACCACAGCCGTCGTGATGATCGAGTCGCCGCCGACGACCTTGCCGCCCTCGATCATCCGCATGCCGACGAGCCGGTACGTCTGCGGGTCGATCAGCCACTGGTCCCGCATCGTCCGGCCGGTCTTGGGATTGTCCTCCCGGGCGTAGCTGAGCGCGATCACCCGGCGCCCGGAGGCGGTTTCGACCAGGTGGTCGTCGAGTTCTCCGCCCGGCAGGGTCGCGAGGGCGCGGTAGAGCGAGGCCAGTCCCTTGGGCGGCATGACGTCGGCGGTCAGCAGGACGCTGATCTCGCCGTAGTCGTTGCGCGCCTGGGATTCGCCCTCGGTGTCGGCGATGGCGTTCGTCTCCCGCAGGGCCTTCAGCGTCTGCTCGCCGTCGGCCGGCAGGGCGTCCAGCACCCGGTACATCTCGCGCGGCGAGCGGTCGTCGCCCTCCCCGCCGTTCTCCAGGTGCATCTTGGTGACGCTGAGCTTGCGGTGCTTGCCCGTGGTGTCCAGCCCCAGGTCCGCCATCGCGGTGCCGTCGTACCTGATCCAGCCCTCCCGGGGGCCCAGCAGCACCTTCATGGGGCCCGTGGCGTTCTTGGCCTGCTCGTTCAGCGGCTCCTGCATGCTCTTGGTGTAGATCCACTGCTTGGCCGTGGGCACCTCGACGTCCGGCTCCGTGTCGAGCACATCGGCCGCCCGGCGCAGGAAGTCGGCCGCGCTCATCCCCTTGAGCCGCAGGCTCGGTGACGCGGTCGGCGAGGCCGCCGGCCGCACCTTCCGGCCCGTGCCGCCGCCCAGCAGCAGCGAGACGGTGACGGCGACGGCGGTCACCGCGGCCACCACCCCGACGATCACGAACCCCCTGCGCCGCCACAGTGCCCGGCGCCGCTCCCCGGCAAGCGCGGCCTCCACCAGCCGTGCCCGCCCCGGCGCGAGCCGTGCGCGGTCGGGTACGGGCACGTCGGCACGCAGCTCTCGCACCTTTGTCATCTCGTCCATCGCTACGCCACCTCCGTCGCGTCGCTCACGAATGCGGGATCGGCACCCAGCGCCGTACGCACCTTGCGCCGCGCCCGGTTGAGCCGGGAGCGGACCGTGCCGACCGGGATGTCCAGTGCCTCGGCGACCTCCTGGTAGGTGAGTTCGGCCCATGCGACGAGCAGCAGGACGTGCCGGTCGCCCGCGCTCAGCGCCGCGAGGGCGCCGGCGAGCGGCCCCTGGGCGGAGATCCGGCTGTCGGTGTCCTCGACCCAGGACTCGCCCCAGGAGACGGCGACGGGGTCGTGCCCGGTGCGGGCCAGCGCCTTGAGCGCGCGCACCTCGGTGCGGCGCTGCCTGCCGATGAGGTTGCCCGCGATGCCGTACAGCCAGGGGCGGGCGTTGGGGCGCGTCAGGTCGTAGCGGGAGCGGATCCGGAACGCGACCAGGAAGGTGTCCGCCGCTATGTCGTCGGCCGCCGAGTCCCCCAGGCGCCGGGCCGCGTAGCGGTGGATGTCGGGCGCGTACCGGTCGTAGAGCAGGGCGAACAGCTCCGGCTGCTCCAGCGACTGGGCGACGATCTGCGCGTCGTCCCCCGTCCGCGTCATGGACGGCGGTGGTCCGCTCACAAGGCTCCCCCTGGTTCGTCGGTGCGTGTGTGTCACCTCCTGTTCCCCGGTGGGGGCGGGAGAGTTCACGGTTTTCCGCAGCGGAATCCGCGACTTCCGGGAAGGAACCGCACGGACCACCGGGGCGATCAGGGAATCACCCGGGCCAGCACCTCCCGCGCGAACTCCTCGTCGTACGGAACTCCGGTGAGCAGAACCTGCAGGCAGATTCCGTCCACCAGCGCGACCAGCGCCCGCGCCGTGCGGGGGTCGGTACGGCGGGCGAGCCGGGCGGCGAGGTCCTCGGCCCACTCGGCGGCCACCGGGCGCAGGGCGGGGCGGCGCAGGGCGGCGAGGTAGAGCTCGCACTCGAGCTCGACGCCGGTGCGGTCGCCCGCGAGCCATTCGCCCATCAGGCCCGCGAGTTCGGTGGCCAGGTCGGCGCGGGTGTCCGCCAGGCCGCCGTGCGAGGCGACCGCCTTGGCGAAGCCCTCGTTCGCCTGCCGCAGCGCGGCGACCATCAGCTCGTCGAGGGTCTTGAAGTGGTACGTCGTCGAGCCGAGCGGTACGTCCGCCTCGGTGGCGACCGAGCGGTGGCTCAGCCCGGCCAGACCCTTCTCTCCCACCACCCGGATCGCCGCCTCGATGATCCGCTGCCGGCGCTCGGGGTCGTAACGGCGGGGCATCAGTGCGCGCCTCCCAGGTTCAGGACCACCACTCCGCCGACGATCAGCAGGATCCCGGCCACCTTGACCAGGGTCAGCGACTCCCCGAACAGCAGCAGGCCCAGCACGGCGATGGCGGCGGTGCCGGCCCCGGACCAGATCGCGTACGCCGTGCCGATCGACACGGTCTTCAGCGTCTCGGCCAGCAGCAGGAACGAGACGACGTATCCCAGTGCCGTCAGCAGCGACGGCCAGAGTCTGCTGAAGCCGTCCGCGTACTTCATCGCCGTCGTGGCGGCGACCTCGGCGGCTATGGCGCCGGCGAGCGTCAGATATCCCATGTGTACGAGTGTACGCAACGATGTGTACGGCTGTACATAACAGCGGGCGGCGAGCCACCCCCCGGAGGACCCCGAGAGTGGCGTTCGATCCCCCGTGCACCACGGGAAGATGTTTAATTCTCATAGAAACCGCTAGCTGAAACGGCTCCCTGCGGCCCCGTGACTCCACTAGTGTGTGCACCTCTGTGATCCATCATTGCTTCACAGTTCACCCACCCCACCTTCACACCCCCGGCTGCCGCTGCCTTGGCGCCGCTGGAGGAAACGCGCATGCCAGAAATAACCCCCCAACCCCCGCCGCATCCCTCCTGGGAGAACGGCTGGGCCCCCGACACCTCCCGGGCTCCCGGAACCCGAAGACTCTGGCTGGCGGGCACGCTGGCCATCGCCACCGTCGTCGCCTGCGTCACCGCAATCGCCGTCAGCCACAACGCCCCTGACAGGACGTCATCGGCCGGTCCCACGGCGTCCGCCCACACCGACAACGGCCCCGGTCTGCTCTCCTTCGCCTCGCCGTCGGCGTCGGATACGGCCGCCCCGCCCAAGGGCACGTCGGAGATGTCGGCGACCTCGCCGTCCGCGTCCGCGTCCGCCACGGCGACGGCCACCGCACCCGGCGCCGGTCCGAAAAGCTCGCCGTCCAGCACGAAGCCGTCCAAGTCCTCGCCCTCCAAGGGCAGTTCGGGCGGCTCGGCGCAACAGCCCAGCACCACCCAGAAGTCGGTCCGCTCGGTGAACTACCCGGACCGCTACTGGCATGTGAGCGACGGTCTGGTGAAGCTGGACGCGCCGCGCGGCTCGGAGTCCCGCGAGGACTCCACGTTCACCGTGGTCAAGGGCCTGGCGAACAGCTCCTGCTACTCGTTCAGGACGTCCGACGGGAAGTACCTGCGGCACCGCAACTTCCTGCTGCGCGCCGACGGCAACGACGGCTCGTCCCTGTTCAAGCAGGACGCCACCTTCTGCGCCCGGACCTCGTCCTACTCGGGCGCGGTCATGCTGGAGTCGGTGAACTACCCCGGCCGCTACCTGCGCCACCAGAACTTCCAGCTGAAGCTGAACCCGTACCAGAACAGCGACCTGTTCCGCGCGGACTCCGCGTTCCGGCTGGCGGACCCGCTGGCCTGAGCACACGAAAGCGGCGGCACCCGGAAGGTGCCGCCGCTTTCGTCTGCCCGTGCGATGTGCTCAGACGTTGAACCCGAGCGCCCGCAGCTGCTCACGGCCGTCGTCCGTGATCTTGTCGGGGCCCCACGGGGGCATCCAGACCCAGTTGATGCGCAGCTCGTTGACGATGCCGTCCGTGGCGGACTTGGCCTGGTCCTCGATGACGTCGGTCAGCGGGCAGGCCGCCGAGGTCAGGGTCATGTCGATCGTCGCGATGTTCGCGTCGTCGATGTGGATGCCGTAGATCAGACCGAGGTTGACGACGTCGATGCCCAGCTCGGGGTCGACGACGTCGTACAGCGCCTCGCGGAGTTCTTCCTCCGAGGCCGGCTTCATCTCAGCGGTCTCGCTCATGCCGTCTTCCTTTCGGCGTCGGCGCCACCCAGCGCCTGGGCCGTCGCGTCCTTCCACGCCATCCAGCTCAGGAGGGCGCACTTGACCCGGGCCGGGTACTTGGAGACACCGGCGAACGCGACCGCGTCCTCCAGGACGTCCTCCATCGCGTCGTCGGGCTCCAAGCGGCCCTTGGACTGCATCAGCTCCAGGAAGGTCTCCTGGATCTTCTGCGCGTCAGCCAGGTCCTTGCCGACGAGGAGATCGTTCAGCACGGAGGCCGAAGCCTGGCTGATGGAGCAGCCCTGGCCCTCGTACGAGACGTCCTCGATCGTCGTTCCGTCGTACTTGACTCGGAGGGTGATCTCGTCGCCGCACGTCGGGTTCACATGGTGCACCTCGGCATCGCCATCCCTCAGACCACGCCCGTGCGGGTGCTTGTAGTGGTCCAGGATGACTTCCTGGTACATCGAGTCCAGCTTCACGGTTTCAGCTCACGCCCTTCAGCCGAAGAAGTTCCGTACGTGCTCCAGGCCCTCGACCAGTGCGTCGATCTCGGCCGGCGTGGAGTACAGATAGAACGACGCTCGCGTGGTCGCAGGAATTCCGTACCGCAGGCAGACCGGCCGCGCGCAGTGGTGGCCGACCCGGACCGCGATGCCCTGCTCGTCGAGGACCTGGCCCACGTCGTGCGGGTGGATGTCCCCGAGGGTGAAGGAGATCGCGGCGCCCCGGTCCTCGGCCGTGGTGGGGCCGATGATCCTCAGGTCCGGGACCTGCTGGAGGCGCTGGACCGCGTACTCCGTCAGCGCGTGCTCATGGGCGAGGATCTTGTCCATGCCGATGGCGTTGAGGTAGTCGATCGCCGCACCGAGGCCGACCGCCTGGGCGATCGGCGGGGTGCCCGCCTCGAACTTGTGCGGGGCCGGGGCGTACGTCGACGAGTGCATCGACACGGTCTCGATCATCTCGCCGCCGCCGAGGAACGGCGGCAGGTCCTCCAGGAGCTCCTGGCGGCCCCAGAGGACGCCGATACCGGTCGGGCCGCACATCTTGTGGCCGGTGAAGGCCACGAAGTCGGCCTGGAGGGCCTGTACGTCCAGCGGCATGTGGGGCGCGGCCTGGGAGGCGTCGATGCAGACGAGGGCGCCGACCTCCTGGGCGCGGCGCACTATCGCCTCGACCGGGTTGACCGTGCCCAGGATGTTCGACACCAGCACGAAGGAGACGATCTTCGTCTTCTCGGTGATGATCTCGTCGATGTTGGACAGGTCGAGGCGGCCGTCGTCGGTGAGGCCGAACCACTTCAGCTTCGCACCGGTGCGCTGTGCAAGGAGCTGCCACGGCACGATGTTGGAGTGGTGCTCCATCTCCGTGATGACGATCTCGGTCTCGTGGTCCACCCGGTAGGGCTCGTCGGCCCAGCCGAGCATGTTCGCCACGAGGTTCAGCGACTCGGAGGCGTTCTTGGTGAAGATCACCTCGTCGCGGCTGGGCGCGTTGACGAACTCGGCGACCTTGTCGCGCGCACCCTCGTACATCGCCGTGGCCTCCTCGGCGAGCACATGCACACCGCGGTGGACGTTGGCGTTGTGGCGCTCGTAGTACTCGCTGAGGACGTCCAGTACCTGGCGCGGCTTCTGGCTGGTAGCCGCGTTGTCCAGGTACACGAGCTTCTTGCCGTCGTGGACCAGTCGGTCCAGGACGGGGAAGTCCTTGCGGATCGCCTCGGTGTCGAGGAGGCCCGGCAACTGTGTCACGCGGATACGCCACCCTTCGTGTATGCCTCGTAGCCCTCGTCCTCCAGCTTGTCGGCGAGCTCGGCGCCGCCGGACTCGACGATCCGGCCGGCTGAGAAGACGTGGACGAAGTCGGGCTTGATGTAGCGCAGGATGCGCGTGTAGTGGGTGATCAGCAGGGTGCCGACCTCGCCGGTCTCGCGGACACGGTTGACGCCCTCGGAGACGATGCGAAGGGCGTCGACATCGAGGCCGGAGTCGGTCTCGTCGAGGATCGCGATCTTCGGCTTGAGCAGTTCGAGCTGGAGGATCTCGTGGCGCTTCTTCTCGCCGCCGGAGAAGCCCTCGTTGACGTTGCGCTCGGCGAAGGAGGGGTCCATGGAGAGGCGCTCCATGGTCTCCTTGACCTCCTTCACCCAGGTGCGCAGCTTGGGGGCCTCGCCGCGGATCGCGGTGGCGGAGGTGCGCAGGAAGTTGGAGACCGAGACGCCGGGGACCTCGACCGGGTACTGCATCGCCAGGAACAGGCCCGCGCGGGCGCGCTCGTCGACGGACATCTCCAGGACGTCCTCGCCGTCGAGCAGCACGGTGCCGCCGGTGATCGTGTACTTCGGGTGACCCGCGAGCGAGTAGGCGAGGGTGGACTTGCCGGAGCCGTTGGGGCCCATGATGGCGTGCGTCTCGCCCTGCTTCACGGTGAGGTCGACGCCCTTGAGGATCTCCTTCGTGGCGTTGTCGGCCTCGACGGTGACGTGCAGGTCTCGGATTTCAAGCGTTGCCATGGGTGCCTCAGGACTCCTGGGTGAGGGAGACGAGCACGTCGTCCCCTTCGATCTTTACGGGGTAAACGGGGACGGGGCGCGTGGCCGGGAGGCCGGACGGCTTGCCGGTGCGCAGGTCGAAGCTGGAGCCGTGCAGCCAGCACTCGATCTGGCAGTCCTCCACCTCGCCCTCGGAGAGCGAGACGTTGGCGTGGGAGCAGATGTCGTAGATGGCGAACACCTCTCCCTCGGTGCGGACGACCGAGACCGGCGTGCCGGCGAGTTCCACCCGCTTCGGGGTGTCCTCCTCCAGCTCGCTCAGCCCGCAGGCGCGTACGAACGCAGTCGAGGTCATGCGACCGAGGCCTCCAGCTCCTCCTCGATCTTGGCGAGCAGGCGCTCCTCGATGTCGGCGACACCGATCTGCTGGACCAGTTCGGCGAAGAAGCCGCGGACCACCAAGCGGCGGGCGTCCTGCTCCGGGATGCCGCGGGCCATCAGGTAGAAGAGCTGCTCGTCGTCGAAACGGCCGGTGGCGGAGGCGTGCCCGGCGCCGACGATCTCGCCGGTCTCGATCTCCAGGTTCGGCACCGAGTCGACCCGCGCGCCGTCCGTGAGGACCAGGTTGCGGTTCATCTCGTAGGTGTCGGTGCCCTCGGCCTTGGCCTCGATGAGGACGTCGCCGATCCACACCGCGTGCGCGTCCTCGCCCTGGAGCGCGCCCTTGTAGGCGACGTTCGACTTGCAGTGCGGGGCGTTGTGGTCGACGAGGAGGCGGTGCTCCTGGTGCTGGCCCGCGTCGGTGAAGTACAGGCCGAAGAGCTCGGCCTCGCCGCCGGTGCCGGCGTAGGCGACGCGCGGGTGCAGCCGTACGAGATCGCCGCCGAAGGTGACCACGAACGACTTGAAGGTGGCGTCCCGGCCGATCAGCGCGTTGTGCTGAGCCACGTGGACGGCCTTGTCGTCCCAGTCCTGGACGGAGACGACGGTCAGCTTGGCGCCGTCGCCCAGGACGTACTCGACGTTGGCGGCGGTGACCACGTCACCGGTGTGGTCGATGACGACGACGGCCTCGGCGAAGGCGCCCAGCTCGATGACCTGGTGGCCGTAGGAGACCCCGCCCTGGCCGTGCACGCTGATCCGGATCGGCTCGGTGAGCACCGTCTCCTTGGGGACGGTGACCACGCCGGCCTGCTCGAAGGCGGAGTACGCCTGGGCGGCGACCCGGTCCACCGGGGTGCCGGCCCGGCCGAGCCGGGGGTCGTCGCGGCCGACCAGCTCGACGGTGACGCCCTCGGGGGCCTCCACCGCGACCTTCAGGCTGTCGCCGGACGCGACCGCCGTGCCGTCGTGCAGCCCGCGCAGGCGCTCCAGCGGGGTGAACCGCCACTCCTCCTCGCGGCCGTGCGGGACCGGGAAGTCCGCGACGTCGAAGGAGGGGGGCGCGCTCATGCGCGTGGCGACGGTCGACTCGGCGGCCACCGCGATGGCGCCTGCGGTGGTGGAGCCCACCGGGGTGTTCTGAGCCTCAGCCATGGCTGTCGGTCTGCTCGCTTTCTTACGTGAGTGGCTTGACGGTGACGGCGGTCGCTTAGCCGACCGCGCCTTCCATCTGGAGCTCGATCAGCCGGTTGAGCTCGAGGGCGTACTCCATGGGCAGCTCCTTCGCGATCGGCTCGACGAAGCCGCGCACGATCATCGCCATCGCCTCGAACTCGGTCATGCCCCGGCTCATCAGGTAGAAGAGCTGGTCGTCGCTGACCTTGGAGACGGTCGCCTCGTGGCCCATGGACACGTCGTCCTCGCGGACGTCCACGTAGGGGTACGTGTCGGAACGGGAGATCGTGTCGACGAGCAGCGCGTCGCACAGCACGTTCGACTTGGAGCCGTGGGCGCCCTCGCCGATCTCGACGAGACCGCGGTAGGACGTCCGGCCGCCGCCGCGCGCCACCGACTTGGAGACGATGTTGGAGGAGGTGTTCGGCGCCATGTGGACCATCTTGGAGCCGGCGTCCTGGTGCTGGCCCTCGCCAGCGAAGGCGATGGAGAGGGTCTCGCCCTTGGCGTGCTCGCCCATCAGGTAGACGGCCGGGTACTTCATCGTCACCTTGGAGCCGATGTTGCCGTCGATCCACTCCATGGTGGCGCCCTCGTAGGCGACGGCGCGCTTGGTGACCAGGTTGTAGACGTTGTTCGACCAGTTCTGGATGGTCGTGTAGCGGCAGCGGGCGTTCTTCTTGACGATGATCTCGACGACCGCGGAGTGCAGCGAGTCCGACTTGTAGATCGGGGCCGTACAGCCCTCGACGTAGTGCACGTAGGCACCCTCGTCGACGATGATCAGGGTCCGCTCGAACTGGCCCATGTTCTCCGTGTTGATGCGGAAGTAGGCCTGGAGCGGGATCTCGACCTGCACGCCCTTCGGCACGTAGATGAAGGAACCGCCGGACCACACCGCGCTGTTCAGCGACGCGAACTTGTTGTCACCGACCGGGATGACGGTGCCGAAGTACTCCTTGAAGAGGTCCGGGTGCTCCTTCAGCGCGGTGTCGGTGTCGAGGAAGATGACGCCCTGCTCCTCCAGGTCCTCGCGGATCTGGTGGTAGACGACCTCCGACTCGTACTGGGCGGCGACACCGGCGACCAGGCGCTGCTTCTCGGCCTCCGGGATGCCCAGCTTGTCGTAGGTGTTCTTGATGTCCTCGGGCAGGTCCTCCCAGGACTCCGCCTGCTTCTCCGTGGAGCGCACGAAGTACTTGATGTTGTCGAAGTCGATGCCGGAGAGGTCCGAGCCCCAGTTCGGCATGGGCTTCTTCTCGAAGAGGCGCAGGCCCTTGAGACGGAGCTTGGTCATCCACTCCGGCTCGGACTTCTTCGCCGAGATGTCCCGGACCACGTCCTCGTTCAGACCACGCTTCGCAGAGGCGCCGGCCTCGTCGGAGTCGGCCCAGCCGTATTCGTACTTGCCCAGGCCTTCGAGCTCAGGGTGGGCAGTCTCCGTGGGGAGAGTCATGCGGGGTTCCTCCCGGCCGTGCTTGCAGATGCGTCAGTGGAAATCTTGGGGATGAACGTCGTGCAGACGCCGTCGCCGTGCGCGATGGTCGCCAGTCGCTGGACGTGCGTTCCGAGCAGCTCGGCGAAGATCTCCGTCTCCGCCTCGCACAGCTGGGGGAACTGCTCCGCGACATGGGCGACCGGACAGTGGTGCTGGCACAGCTGTTCGCCGACCGGTGCGGTGCGCGCCGTTGCAGCGTACCCGTCCAGGCTCAGGGCCTTGGCCAGCGCTTCGGTGCGCTCGTCGGGGCTCACGCTCTCGATCGCCTCGCGGTAGGCACTCGCCTGGGCCATGATCCGGGCCCGCGCGAAGGCGGCGACCGCCTCCTGGCCGCCCCCCTGCTCGGCGATCCAGCGCAGCGCGTCGGCGGCGAGCTTGTCGTACGACTGGTCGAAGGCGTCCCGGCCGCAGTCGGTGAGGACGAAGACCTTGGCGGGCCGGCCGCGCGTCCGCGCGCCGTACACCCGCTGCTCGCGCGCCTCCACGACGTCGTCGGCGACCAGGGCGTCCAGATGCCGGCGTACGGCCGCGGGGGTCAGGCCCAGGCGTCCGGCCAGCTCGGTGACGGTCGACGGGCCGTGGTCCAGGATCGACCGCGCGACCCGGTTGCGCGTCGAGCGCTCACCGGTCGCTAGCTCCTCCTGCTGGGTCCCCGTGGGGGTCTCCCGAGCCTCGCCGACGTTTTTCACAACGCCATTGTTGCGTAATTCCTCAGAGCCAGGCAAGCGGCGTCCGGGCGACGAGACGGTGCCCTGCATCACTTAGGCATACCTAACCTACTACCCGCCCTGACCTGCGGAAACGATCTTTGATCGATCATCCCCCGGCCAATTGGGTGGCGTTCCGCGGCCTCCTCCGGAACACTCCGGAACCATGCCCACACCGCCCCCCACCGGCCCTCTTGTCACCCAGGACGCCCTCGCGGACGAGCTCCGCCTGCTGGGTGTCAAGACCGGCGAGACCCTCCTCGCACACACCTCGCTCAGCTCCCTCGGCTGGGTGAACGGCGGAGCCGTGGCCGTCGTCCAGGCCCTCCTCGACGCCCTCGGTCCGGACGGCACCCTGGTGGTCCCCACCCAGACCGGGGACCTCTCGGACCCCGCGGTGTGGGCGAATCCCCCGGTACCGGAGGAATGGTGGGAGACGATCAGGGCGACCATGCCGCCGTACGACCCCCGGACCACCCCCGCGCGCGGGGTCGGCGTGATCCCGGAGACCGTGCGGACCTGGCCCGGTGCCCTGCGCAGCGCCCACCCGCAGACCTCCTTCGCGGCCGTCGGCCCCCGCGCGGCGGAGATCCTCGACGGCCACGACCCCGACTGCCGGCTCGGCGAGCGCAGCCCGCTGGCCCGGCTGGAGAAGCTGCACGCGCGCGTGCTCATGCTCGGCACCGGCTACGCCACCTGCACCAGCTTCCATCTCGCCGAGTACCGGATCCCCTCCCCACGCGTCCGGGTCGGCCGCCCCTCCCCCGGCGGCGGCTGGGAGGAGGTCACCGAGGTGGCGATCACCTCCGACCGCTTCGACGAACTCGGCTACGACTTCGAACGCGACCGCCCGGTGGTCGTCCGCGGCCCGGTCGGCGCGGCCGAGGCCCGGCTCTTCCCGGTGGCGGAAGCCGTGGCCTACGCCGAGCGGTGGCTGGCCGTACACCGACCCCGTGAGGAGGAGATCTAGCACCCGGCCGTCCGGGTGACGGCAGCCGAACCTAGACTCTGTCACCATGCGAAGTGAGCCGGTGGTCCAGGTGCGGGACCTGGTGAAGCGGTACGGCACCAAGACCGCTGTGAGCGGCCTCGATCTGACCGCCGAGGCGGGCGTGACCGCCGTACTCGGCCCCAACGGGGCGGGCAAGACGACCACGATCGAGACCTGTGAGGGGTACCGCAGGCCGGATTCCGGCACGGTGCGCGTCCTGGGCCTCGATCCCGTACGGCAGTCCGCCGAGCTGCGCCCCAGAGTCGGCGTGATGCTCCAGTCCGGGGGCGTCTACTCGGGCGCCCGCGCCGACGAGATGCTGCGGCACGTGGCGAAGCTGCACGCGCATCCGCTGGACGTGGACGCGCTGATGGAGCGGCTGGGCCTCGGCAGCTGCGGCCGGACGTCGTACCGCCGTCTCTCCGGCGGCCAGCAGCAGCGCCTCGCGCTCGCCATGGCCGTGGTCGGACGCCCGGAACTGGTCTTCCTGGACGAGCCGACGGCCGGCCTCGACCCCCAGGCCCGCCGCGCCACCTGGGATCTCGTCCGGGACCTGCGCACCGACGGCGTGTCGGTCATCCTCACCACGCACTACATGGAGGAGGCCGAGCAGCTCGCCGACGACGTCGCCATCATCGACGCCGGCCGGGTGATCGCCAAGGGCTCCCCCGAGGAGCTGTGCAAGGGCGGCGCCGAGAACACCCTGCGGTTCTCCGGCCGCCCCGGCCTCGACGTCGGCTCGCTCCTCAAGGCGCTGCCGGCCGACTCCACGGCCGCCGAGCTGACCCCGGGCTCCTACCGGGTCATCGGCAAGGTCAACCCGCAGCTGCTGGCGACGGTGACCTCGTGGTGCGCCCAGCACGGCGTGATGCCCGACCGCATCTCGGTGGAGCGGCACACGCTGGAGGACGTCTTCCTGGAGCTCACCGGCAAGGAGTTGCGCTCATGATTCCGGCCCGCACATGGATCGGCTGGGGGTCCGGGGGTTATCCCCCGGGAGGACACAGTCTGGAGCTCACAGGCAAGGAGTTGCGCTCATGATTCCGGCCCGCACATGGATCGGCTGGGGGTCCGGGGGTTATCCCCCGGGAGGGCACAGTCTGGAGCTGACCGGCAAGGAGTTGCGCTCATGACCACCGCGACCGACACCGGCACCGGCACCTACGCCCCCCGGCCGGGTGCCGCCCCGCTCCCCCGCATGATCGCGGCGCAGGCGGCCCTGGAGACCAGGATGCTGCTCCGCAACGGCGAGCAGCTGCTGCTGACGGTGGTGATCCCGACGCTCGTCCTCGTGCTCTTCAGCTCGGTGGACGTCGTCGACACGGGATCCGGCAAGTCGGTCGACTTCCTGGCCCCCGGCATCCTGGCCCTCGCCGTCATGTCCACGGCCTTCACCGGCCAGGCCATCGCGACCGGCTTCGAACGCCGCTACGGAGTCCTCAAGCGCCTCGCCTCCTCCCCGCTCCCCCGCTGGGCCCTGATGACGGCCAAGACCGCGTCGGTCCTGGTCACGGAGATCCTCCAGGTGATCCTCCTGACGGTGATCGCCCTCGCCCTCGGCTGGTCCCCGCACGGCAATCCCCTTGCCGTGCTGCTTCTCCTGGTCCTCGGCACGGCCGCCTTCTCCGGCCTCGGCCTCCTGATGGCGGGCACCCTGAAGGCGGAGGCGACCCTGGCCGCCGCCAACCTGGTGTTCCTGCTGCTGCTCGTGGGCGGCGGGGTCATCGTCCCGCTGGACAAGTTCGGCGGGGCCCAGCACGCACTCGGCCTGCTCCCCATCTCCGCCCTCTCGGACGGCCTGCGGGACGTGCTCCAGCACGGGGCCGGGATGCCGTGGGGCGACCTGGGCATTCTCGCCGTGTGGGCGGTGGTGGCGCTGGGGGCGGCCGGGAAGTTCTTCCGCTGGGAGTGACAGGCCGACGGCTGCGGAGCGGAAGCCGTCGCTAGGCCACGTGAGTGACGTTCGCGTCCAGCGGGAAAAGACGCTCCGTGTACGAGTCGGCGGAACTCCCCAGCGCTCTGCAACCGTTGCTGCACGACGTCGTGATGTGCGTGGCGGCCCCGGCCTTCGTGGCATCGCCGCGGGACGGACAACTGCGCGGCCTCCGGGCGGAGGGCTTCTACGGCCACGACCGCAGGCTTCTGCACACGGTCTGTCTGCTGATCGACGGACGCGAGCCGGAGCCGATCGGCGTACAGCCGCTGGGCCCCGACCGGGTGCGCTTCACCTCGGTCCACCGCTATCAGGGCGACCCGACCGACGATCCCACCCTCATCGTCGAGCGGGTGCGGGTCGCGGGCCAGGGCGAGTTCATCCAGCTGAGAAACGTCGGTACGGTCCCCCGCCCCCTCCGCCTCGAACTGGCGCTGGCGACCGACCTCGCGGACATCGCCGACGTCAAACGGGGCCGTCCGACGCCCACCGTGCCGTGCACCGCCTCCGGGGACGGCGGCGGTCTGCGCTGGCAGGCCCCGGCGGGCCTCGCCGAAGTCCGTGCCGCGGGCGAGGCGGGGGCACCGGAGGTCACGGACGGGCCGGAGGGCGGTACCTTCGCCTGGCCCCGGATCGTGCTGCGGCCGGGCGAGGACTGGCACACCCACGTCAGCGTGACCGGAGGCGCGGTCCCCACTCCGCCGGGTCACCCCGGCGCCCCGCGATCCCCGGCCCCCTGGGCCGAACCCCGGGTGACGGGCGACCCCCGGCTGGTGGCACTGGTCCGCCAGGGCCTCGACGACCTGGGGGCCCTGCGGCTGGCCGATCCGGAACACGGAACGCGAACGGCGGGCGGCGCCGAGGACCAGTTCATCGCGGCGGGATGTCCCTGGTACCTGACGTTGTTCGGCCGGGACTCGATCTGGTCGGCGCGCATGATGCTGCCCCTGGGCACGGATCTGGCCCGCGGCACCCTGTGGGCCCTCGCCCGCCGCCAGGGCACGGCCCACGACGTGTTCCGCGAGGAGGCGCCCGGCCGCATTCTCCACGAACTGCGCCCGGCCGACGCCGAACACGGTCACGGCCTGCGCCTTCCCTCCCGCTACTACGGCTCGGTGGACGCGACCCCGTTGTTCGTGTCGCTCCTGGTGGACGCCTGGCACTGGGGACTGCCCGGGGAAGAGGTGGACGCGCTGCTGCCGTACGCCGAGCGCGCCATGGAGTGGGTGCTGGAGACCTGCGCCGGGGACGAGGACGGGTTCCTGCGCTACTACCCGCGGGCGGGCGGGCTGCGCCACCAGTCCTGGAAGGACAGCGAGGACGCCGTCCGGGACGCGACCGGCCGCCGTATCGAGCCGCCGCTGGCGCTGTGCGAGGTGCAGGGGTACGCCTACCAGGCGGCGACGGGGCTGGCCGAGCTGCTCTCGGCCCGTGGCCGTCACGACTCTGCCGTGCGGCTCCGTACCTGGGCGGACGCGCTGCGCAAGAGCTTCGCCGACGCCTTCTGGCTGTCTGCGCGGCACGGTCCGGCCCCGCGGTACGTGGCGATCGCCATCGGCCGGGGCCTGGAGCCGGTCAGCGGGCCCGCGTCCAACATGGGCCAGTTGCTGTCCACCGGCATCCTGGACGCCGACGGCTGCCAGGACGTGGCGGCATGGCTCGCGTCGCCCGAACTGAACTCCGGCTGGGGGCTGCGCAGCCGCTCCTCCGCCCTGCCCGGCTTCAACCCGCTGAGCTACCACAACGGTTCGGCCTGGACGCACGACACCGCGATCGCGATCCAGGGCCTCTCCACGGCGGGCCGCCACGAGGAGGCGTACGACCTGACGACGGGTTTGCTCGACGCGGCGAGCCACTTCGGGTACCGGATGCCGGAACTGTACGGCGGCGACCGGCGCACGCCGGGAGCTCCCGCTCCGCTCGCCTATCCTGCCGCCTGCCGTCCGCAGGGCTGGTCCGCCGCGTCGGGGGTGGCCCTGCTCGGCGCCCTGCTGGGTCTCCGGCCGAATGCCACGGACCGCGTCCTCCATGTCACCCCCATGGCCCAGGAACTCTCCCGAGCCGCGCCGCTGATCCGCGGGGTCGAGGGCATTCGCCTGGCCGGGCGGAACATCACCGTCCGCACGGATCACCCGACGGACGGCATCTCGGTCGAGGGGCTTCCCGAGGGGTGGCGGCACTCGGCTTCCTGACGCCGCCGGCAGACCGGCCGGACGTCACCGCCGACGGAACGCAGGACGCGAATACCTTTCGTAGGACGACAACAAGGGGGACAGACAACGCTTCTCCAGGTCGAATTCCGCCACCACACGCTTCCTCGCCGCACTGCCGACGGTGCGCGCCAGGCTCGGCGAACGGAGCAGCTCGATGATGTGACAGGCAAGAGCATCCGAATCACCGCGCGGTACGAGGAACCCGGTCGAACCGTCCCGGCCCACTCCTTCGGCGAGGCCGCCCACATCGGTGGCGACCACGGGGCGTGCCGAACACATCGCCTCCAGCGCCGCAAGGCCCATGGGCTCGGCGAACGTCGACGGACACACCACGACGCGGGCGCGGCGATACAGCTCGTGCATTCCGTCGACACCGGCGCGGTCGAAGGTCACGTGATCCGCGACGTTCAAATCCTTGGCAAGCCGGGTCACTTCATCTCTGAACCCGACCTTTTCGCCATGGAAATCAACCGAATTCGGTGTGTCCATGAGAACAAGGCGAGGACGCACCGGAAGATTCTCGTTCAGGACCCGCCGCATGGCCCGCACCGCCATCAACGCCCCCTTGTCGGGAATGAGACGGGCCGGCAGAAGAATGAGCGCTTCGTCTTCCGGTGCCGGATCGGCGAGTTCCGGCACCCGCAGAAAAGACTCGGCGTCGATGCCGAGATACATGAGTTCCGCGTCGGTCACCCCGAGGGCGTTCGTGCAGGCCTCACGGAGGAAGCCGGAGACCGCGAAGTGCGCGTCGAACGCACCGCACGCCCTGGCCAGGGCGACGCTCTCGGGATCACGCCAGATGCTGTGATAGGTGTGCAGCAGCACCAGGTCCAGGTCGGTTCTGAGGTCGAGCAGCGCCTCGGCCGGCGCCGCCGAGAAATGGTGGAGATTGTGGCCGTGGACCAACCGGGTTTCCCTGCCCGCCAGTTCACTCCGGAACCACGTGCGCAGTTCAGCCCGCTCCGTTGCGCTCCCGGTGGCCCGGGACAGGTCGAGCCCCGGATGCCGCAGCACCTCGACCCCGCCCTCCCGGGGCGTCCGGACGCCCGATGTCCCCGTGAACACCGTCACCCGGTGCCCTCTTCTGGCGAGCAGCCTGGAACAGTTCCAGAGGTAGGACTCCACCCCGCCGACCGTCGGCGGGAACGCCCAGTGCACGAAGGCCACGTTCAGCGCCTTCGGGGTTTGCCGATCCGGCTCCTGCGTCATTGCCGCCTCCGGGCACCCTTGCCACCGTGCTCGGGCCACACCCGCTGAACGGCAGAACAGACTTCCGCGAGCCGGGATCGTATTCCCCAACGAGCCCCGAACTCACGGTTTTAACGAAACGGTGCCCGATTGGTTGCAGGGCCGAGAAGTAGGGAAAACACAAGATTCGACGACATTCGCTCTGAACGTGGGTCGAATCCCACGGCAGCGGCGCGGCTTCGGGGGAACCACATGCGCGCTTGGGTGATCACTGTCTCCGCCGGTGCGGGAACCGGAACGACCGCGTTCGTCGCGGTGGCCGTGAAGGCCGCCGACTCCGGGGGCGCGCTGCTGTGGTGGCTGTCCATGGGTGCGGGACTGGTCGCGGGCCTGGCCGGTGGCATCGCCGCGCAGGTCGCCCGCAGGTCCGGCCCGGATCTCCCCGCGGAAGTGCCGACGAGCGCGCTCCAGGGCCCACCGCACAACCTGCCCGTGCTCAGCATGTACTTCACAGGCCGCACTGCCGAGACCGAACGCATCGTGGGCGTGCTGCGCGGACCTGTCCGCAGGCGCCCGCGGGACGAGCGCCCCGTACCCCGTGTCTGCGTCCTGTACGGAGCGACGGGCGCCGGCAAGTCCCAGCTAGCCGTGGCCTACGCCCGCGACCAGCTGACCCGGCACTCCCTGACGTGGTGGCTCAACGCCTCCGGTCCCGACGCGCTGCGCACGGAGCTGCTGGAGTTCGCGCAGTACGTGGGCATCCGCGATCAGGAGAGCAAGAACGTCGTCCTCATGAACCTGTGGCGCTGGCTCCGCGACCAGCGCGGCTGGCTGCTCGTCTATGACGGATGGCCGGCCTACGAGGACGCGCTGCGCAGCCTGCTGCCGTCGGAGGGCGACGGCGAGGTGCTGATCACCACTCAGCAGAACCAGGGCTGGGACGGCCTGCGCGCAAGCCCCATCGAACTCCGGGTCTTCCCCGAGAACGAGGGCATCGAGTTCCTGCGGCGACGCTTCGGCCTCGAACCGAAAGAGGCCTCGGAGCAGGACCTGGAGGCCTGCACCCGGCTCGGCCGCCAGCTCGGCTGGCTGCCGCTGGCCCTCGAACAGGCGGCGGCGTACATCGTCCAGGCGGAGACGACCGTGACCGAGTACCTGCGGGACCTGCCCGGGGGAGCTTCGGTCGAGGACACCTTCCGGCTCGCCATCGCGCGTATCTCGGAGACCTCGCCCGCCGCGGTGGATCTGCTGCGGTTGTGTACGTTCCTCGCCTCGGAGGACGTGCAGAAGGCCACGCTCATGCAGTACCGGTCGGTCCTCCCGGTCCGTCTGCGGACGGTGATGGCCGACCCGGTCACCTTCAACCGCGCGGTACTGCTGCTGGTGGACCACTCCCTGCTGACGCGCAGCGGGGACTGGCGCGACGGATCCGCCGCCTACGGCATGCACCCGCGCGTCCAGACCCTGATCCACGACGGACTGAGTCTGGCCGAGCGCCTGGAGTGGTCCCAGGCGGCTGTGCGGCTCGTGGAGGCGTGCTTCCCCACGACACCGGACCTGCTGGCGTCCAGGCCGGTGTGCGAGCGGCTGATGCCGCACGTCGAGGCCGTCATCGACAAGCTCGCCTGGGGCGACGACGCGGACGGCGGGCTCGGCGCGTCCCAGGACCCCGAGGCGCTGGCCCGATTGCTGCACCGCGTCGGCGCCTATCAGGAACACCGCTGCGACTGGGTGCGTTCCCTGGACTTCTTCGAGCGGGAGGCCGAGCTGCGCGAGATCGGGAACGGCGACGTCCTCGGCCGCGCGACGGCCCGGTACGCCGTGGCCCGTCAGCACTATCTCCTGGCCGGACTGGACGACGCCGAGCGGGAGTGCCGGCACGCGCTCCAGCTGTGCGACGGTCGCGAGGAGGAGGCGTTTCTGCGGTTACGGGCCCACTGCCAGCGGCAGCTGGGGGGCATCATGCGCGAGCACAACCGCTTCCGCGAGGCCCTGCGCGCGGCCCGGACCGCGGTCAGGATCTACGAGGGTCAGGCATGGCGGGAGGAGAGCCTCGACTGGGCCGTCGCCGAGCAGGAGACCGGACTGATCCACCGGAACGCGGGGCACCTCACCGAGGCCACCCGCCACTACCGGCAGGCGGAGCAGTGCATACCCAGCCGGGGCAGCCAGGAGCCCCCCGACTACACGGTGTTCCGCGCCATGCTCCAGCGCGACCTGGGCGTCGTCGCCCAGGACAGAGGGCAGCTGGAACACGCGGAGGCCATGCTGACCGAGGCCCTGAAGGTGTTCGGCGCCCATCGGGGACCGGAGGACTTCGAGACGGCCCAGATCGCCAAGTTCCTGGCGGACGTGCTGCGGCGGCGCAGCGAGAGCCACCGGGAGGAGGCGCGCCGGAGCCTTCGCCTCCTGCGCCGTCGCGACCTCCGCCGCAGGGCCCGCACCGAACTGGACCGGGCCGACCGGCTCCTCGGTCCGGTGGTGGAGCTGCACCGCAAGCGCAGCGAGGCGGAGGAGCACAAATACGCGGCCTGCCTCAACAAACTCGGCTCCTTACGTCTCGCGCAGGGACGGCCGGCCGAGGCGAGGAGGACGCTGGAACAGGCCGAGGCGATCTACCTGCGGCTCTACGGCGAGCGGCACTACTACCGCGCCAAGTCGCTGACCCGGCTCGGTCCCGTGCTGCGCGCTCAGGGTGACGGCGCCATGGCGGAACGGGTGCTCCGGGAGGCGGACGGGATCTTCCGGACGGCCCTCGGCAAGGACCATCCCGCGCTGATGGCCGTATGCGAGCATCTGTCCGACTGCGCTTCGGACCGCGGTGACCACGAGGAAGCCGGCCGGCTGCGGCGCGAGGCGGACCGCATCCGCCGGTTGCTGTGACACCCGGATCCCCGACCCTCGTGAACGCATGCACAAGCGGCCCCCTACCATGGTGCCCGTGCCAAAGCTGACCCCCACCGACCTCGTAGCGGCGCTGCGCAACCCGCTCGCCTTCATTGCCGATCGCTGGACCCCGGATCCCCGGACCGTCCGGCGGGCGGCTCTCGCCGCACTCGTCATGTCGGTGGTCATCGTGGTCACCGGCGGTGCGGTGCGCCTGACCGGCTCCGGCCTCGGCTGCCCGACCTGGCCCGAGTGCACCGACGGCTCGCTGACTCCGACGACCGCGCTGAGCTACCACAGCGCCATCGAGTTCACGAACCGCATGCTGACCTACGTGCTGTGCGCGGCGGTCGGCTGGGCGATCATCGCCGCCCGGTCCGAGAAGCCGTACCGGCGCAGCCTGACCCGGCTGGGCTGGGCGCAGTTCTGGATCGTGATGAGCAACGCGGTCCTCGGCGGCGTCGTGGTGCTCGTCGGCCTCAACCCGTACACCGTTGCCGCGCACTTCCTGCTGGCGACGGCCCTGATCACGGTCGCCGCCCTGATGTGGCAGCGCACCCGCGAGGGGGACGGGGAGCCGCGTCCGCTGGTCGGCAAGGCCGTGCAGCAGCTGGTGTGGGCCCTGGTGGCCGTGACGCTGCTGCTCATCGCCGCGGGCACGGTGGTGACCGGCGCGGGACCGCACCCGGGGGACTCCGGCGACGTCGAGCGCATTGACGTCAGCTGGTCGGGCGTCGCCGAGCTGCACGCGGTGTTCGCCTGGATCGTGGTGTCGCTGACCTTCGCCCTGTGGTTCTTCCTCAAGGGCGTCGACGCGCCCCGGGGACCGCGGGACCGCGTCCGCGACCTGTTCCTGATCCTGCTCGGTCAGGGCGTGATCGGGTACGTCCAGTACTTCACGCACCTGCCCACGGTCCTGGTCGGCCTGCACATGTTCGGCTCCTGCCTGGTGTGGATCGGCGTGCTGCGGGTCCTGCTCTCCCTGCGGGAACGCGCCGACGTCCCGGCCGGCGCCGGCCTGCCCGCTCAGCCGTACGACGCCGACACCGACACCGACGCCGTGAGCGCGTCGATCGCCGGGCCCAGGTAGTCCCGGGTCAGCCGGGCGCGGCGCGCCGTCCACTCCTCGGTGGGCGGGGCGGGGTCGTCGTAACGGCGGCTCCGGATGTCCTCGACGACCTCTGCGGGGGCGCCCAGGCCGGGCAGCAGGTCCAGGGCCTCGCGTTTGGAGATCAGCCGACCCTCGCGTGCGGTGACCGTGGCACGGGCGAAGGTGATCATGCCCAGGTCGACCCAGACGTCCTGGGTCCACAGCGGGGCCTTGTCGACGACGGGCCGCCAGTAGTCCCGCTGGTCGCGGACGACGAAGTCGCCGAGTTCCCGGTCCGTCACCGGTGGCAGCAGCCCGGCGGGCTCCCGGCCGTACAGCACCCGTCCGAAGGCGTGCAGCTCACGCCGGGTCACCAGACTGACCGGCCGCTTGAACAGCTGCTCGTACGCCCAGGTCAGATGGGACCGGGCGGGGTCGGCCGCGGTCGACGGGGTCAGATAGGTGCAGTGCAGGACGGTGGCGAGCGGCAGCGTGCGCAGCCGGGCGTGCACGACGGCGACCTTCCATACGACGGCCGGGGTCACCGGGCCCGGCAGCACCACGATCAGGTCCAGGTCGCTGCGGCCCTCCCGATAGTCGTCGCCCGCGGCGAGCGAGCCGTGCGCCCACACGGCCACGGGGTCCAGCACCGACAGCTCGACGACGAAGCGGCTCAGTAACGTCTCGGTGTCCACGCGCTCAGTCTGTACAGCTCACTCCAGCCCGTACACCCGTTTCGCGTTTCCCGCCGCGATCAGCCTGGCCACCCGCTGGGCGTCACCCAGGCACCACGCGCCCTCGGCGACCCAGGTGCCCAGCACCCGGGCGAGGGACTCGCGGAAGAGGCGGGCGCCGACCACGTGCAGCTCGGGCAGGCCGTGGGCACCGCTGGAGAAGAGGATCTTGCCGAAGGGGGCCAGTTCCAGGAGCTCGGCGAGGATCGTGGCGGCGCGGGCGCCGGTGCGGACCAGGGCCGCGCCCGAGTCTGCGTAGACGTGCGGGAAGACGCCGGCGAGATGGGCGGCATGGCGGTGGTACGGGTAGCCGTGGAGGAGGACCAGGTCGGTGCCGAGGCCCGCGGTGGCGCGGACGAAGTCGGTGAGCAGGACCGGGTCGGTGCGGTCGATCCGGGCGCCGGGCTCGCCGAGGCCCGCGTGCAGCTGGAGGGGGAGGCCGGAGGCCACGGCGATCCAGAGCAGGTGCCGTAGCAGGACCGGGTCGGCCAGCTCGCCGCCGACCCGGCGGGCCGCCAGCCAGCGGCCGGCCGCGCCTCTCACCTCGCCGGGGCCGGGAGGCTCGGGGGCCAGGGCCAGGCCGTGGCGGAGACCGGCGACGGAGGTGAAGGCGACCGCGTTCGCCGCCGCGCCGTGCACCGACTCGGCGAGGTTGGCGAGGAAGGACTCGACGGTGCCGGAGGTGTCGGCGACCTGCTCGGCGAGCAGTTCCAGGCGGACGATCTCGCGGGCCTGCGCGTCGCCGGTCGAGGCCATCTCGGTGGGACCCGTGAGGTCGCCGGGGAGGCCGGTGTCGACGAGGTAGGTGGTGATGCCGCTGCCGCGCAGGAGACGGCGGCCGGCCTCCAGGACACCGAGCTCACGGCGCCGGGCCAGGTAGCGGGCCGGCGCGCAGTGGGGCTCCAGGCCGAGGAGCGGGGGGCACCAGCGCCGTACGGCGAAACCGGTCTGGGTGTCGAAGAGGGTGGTGCCGGCGGCCGGGGGGCCTTCGGTGCGGGCGAGCTGGGCCTCGAAGGTGCCCAGGCCCAGCTCGGTGCGGAGCACTCCGTGGCAGTACTGGTCCACCAGGGACGGCGTTTCGATCATCCTGGCTCCCGTGTGGACGGCTGCATGTCCGTCTTAACGGGTGAACCGGGATGGAGGTCGCGGTCCGGAGGGGGTGGTAAGGGCTGCACGGCGGCCGCGGACCATATGCGGCTGGTCGCGCCCACGCGGCGGAGCCGCAGATCGATACAGCCCGCGCCCCTGAAAACAGCTGCTCAGCCGCCGATCTGAATGCCGGCCATCCGCTTCCACTCGTACGGGCCCGTCTGGACCTTCGCCGCGAACTCACCGTCGAAGGACTCGTGGACGGTGATGCCGGCCTTCTCCACTGCCTGCTGGGCGATCTCGGTGCTCGGTGCCACCAGGTCGCCCCAGCCGCCGTCCTCGCCGACGAGGACGATGCGGGCGCCGCGTTCGCCGATGTAGGCCACCTGGCCCTCGGCGCCGCCGTGGGCCTTGGCGAAGGCGCCGATCTCCTTGGCGAGGCGCGCCACCTTGCGCTCGGCCTTCTGGTCAACCTGCTGCGTGTCTGCCATGGACAGGATGCTACTCACGAGTAGATCCACTGGCGAGGGCAGGGCGATGTGACCTGTGTCAGCGCAGGAAGGGGTCGACCGCCACGGCCACGAAGAGCAGGGAGACGTAGGTGATCGACCAGTGGAACAGCCGCATCTCCTTGAGCTTCCCGCCTGTGACCTCCGCCTTCGCGCGGTTCTGCAGCCCGTGCGCCTCCCACAGCCACCAGCCGCCCGCCACCAGGGCGACCAGCGTGTAGAACCAGCCGGTGTAGCCGAGGGGGGTGAGGAGCAGGGAGACGCCGACCATCACCCAGCTGTAGATGACGATCTGCTTGGCGACCACCTTGTTGGAGGCGACGACCGGCAGCATCGGCACGCCCACGCGCGCGTAGTCGTCCTTCACCTTCATGGACAGCGGCCAGTAGTGCGGCGGCGTCCAGAAGAACATGACGAGGAAGAGGATGACCGGCGCCCACGACATGGAGTCCGTGACGGCCGACCAGCCGATCAGCACCGGCAGACAGCCGGCGATACCGCCCCACACGATGTTCTGCGAGGTACGGCGTTTGAGGATCATCGTGTAGACGACGACGTAGAAGAGCAGCGCTCCGAGTGACAGCCAGGCGCTCAGCCAGTTGACGGTGAAACCGAAGAGCAGTGTGGAGCCGACCGCCAGGGTGATGCCGAAGGCTAGGCACTCGCGCGGGCTGACCATGCCGGTCACCAGCGGACGCTGCGAGGTCCGGTCCATCAGCGCGTCGATGTCCCGGTCGATGTACATGTTCAGCGCGTTGGCGCCGCCCGCCGAGAGGTAGCCGCCGACGCAGGTGAGCAGCACCAGCGTCAGGTCGGGCACACCCTGCTGCGCCAGGAACATCACCGGAACGGTGGTGATGAGCAGCAGCTCGATGATCCGCGGCTTGGTCAGCGCCACGAAAGCTTTGACACGGGCCCCGAACGGCCGGTGACTCGGGCTCTCGCTCGCACCGAGTACCCCCGCTGGACGGGATTCGACGGCCGTCACGCACACCCCTGACAGAGACTCCCAGCGAGCCCCGCCGTGTGAACTCACGGTAAAGGCTCGCGCGTACCACGCCACTTTAGACGTTGCCCATACCTCGACCTTCGCGGGGGTGGGGTCGTGTTGGGGGGCGTCTCGGAAGAGGGGGAAGGGGGCTCGGTTGAGCAGTCAGATGAGCGGTTCCGTATTCATGTGCCGAATGCCTTCTCGGCCAGTCGGGAGGCGGATCCCCGAGAGTCCCGGCAGTCTGGAAACACTCGAAAAAATGCACGTCCTTACGGGGGTAGGCTCGACAACGGCCGGTGGGCACCCAGTGCACCGGCAGCCGGTGTGGGCGTGTGCCCGTGGACCGGTAACCGAACATGTGGAGAGGAGCCCTGACTCAGGGTGAGCACCAAGCCGACCACCACAGACCTCGACTGGACCGAGTTGGACCAGCGGGCCGTCGACACCGCCCGCGTCCTGGCCGCCGACGCCGTACAGAAGGTCGGCAACGGCCATCCGGGTACGGCGATGAGCCTGGCGCCGGCCGCGTACACCCTCTTCCAGAAGGTGATGCGGCACGACCCGTCCGACCCCGACTGGGTGGGCCGCGACCGCTTCGTGCTGTCCGCAGGTCACTCGTCGCTGACCCTCTACACGCAGCTCTACCTGGCCGGTTTCGGCCTGGAGCTGGCAGACCTCGAAGCCTTCCGCACCTGGGGCTCGAAGACCCCCGGTCACCCGGAGTACGGCCACACCAAGGGCGTCGAGACCACCACCGGCCCGCTGGGCCAGGGTGTCGCCAACGCCGTCGGCATGGCCATGGCCGCCCGCTACGAGCGCGGTCTGTTCGACCCGGACGCGCCGCAGGGCGAGTCTCCCTTCGACCACTTCGTCTACTGCATCGCCGGTGACGGCTGCCTCCAGGAGGGCATCTCCGCCGAGGCGTCCTCGATGGCCGGCCACCAGAAGCTCGGCAACCTGGTCCTGCTGTGGGACGACAACCACATCTCGATCGAGGGCGACACCGAGACGGCCGTCTCCGAGGACACCGTCAAGCGGTTCGAGGCGTACGGCTGGCACGTTCAGCGGATCGCCCCGAAGCCGGACGGCGACCTGGACCCGCACGCCATCTACAACGCGATCGAGGCCGCGAAGAAGGTGACGGACAAGCCGTCCTTCATCGCGATGCGCTCGATCATCGCCTGGCCCGCCCCGAACGCGCAGAACACCGAGGCCGCCCACGGCTCGGCGCTCGGCGATGACGAGGTCGCGGCCACCAAGCGCGTCCTCGGCTTCGACCCGGAGAAGTCCTTCGACGTCGCCGAGGAGGTCATCGCCCACACCCGCCAGGCCGGCGAGCGCGGTGCCGCCGCCAAGGCCGAGTGGGAGAAGTCCTTCCAGCTGTGGCGGGACAACAACGCCGAGCGGGCCACCGAGTTCGACCGCATCGCCGCGGGCGAGCTGCCCAAGGGCTGGGAGGAGAAGATCCCGGTCTTCGAGCCCGGCAAGGGCGTCGCGACGCGTGCCGCCTCCGGCAAGGTGCTCCAGGCCCTCGGTGCCGTGATCCCCGAGCTGTGGGGCGGTTCCGCCGACCTGGCCGGGTCGAACAACACGACCATCGACAAGAACAGCTCGTTCCTGCCGGCGGACAACCCGCTGCCGGGCGCGAACCCCTACGGCCGCACCATCCACTTCGGTATCCGCGAGCACTCCATGGCCGCGGAGATGAACGGCATCACCCTGCACGGCAACACCCGTGTCTACGGCGGTACGTTCCTCGTCTTCTCCGACTACATGCGCAACTCCGTGCGGCTGTCGGCGCTGATGCACCTGCCGGTGACGTACGTGTGGACCCACGACTCCATCGGCCTCGGCGAGGACGGCCCGACGCACCAGCCGGTCGAGCACCTCGCCTCGCTGCGCGCCATCCCGGGCCTGAACGTGGTCCGCCCGGCCGACGCCAACGAGACCGCGATCGTCTGGCGCGAGATCCTCAGGCGCTACACGAAGGTCTTCGGCAAGGGCGCCCCGCACGGCCTGGCGCTGACCCGCCAGGGCGTGCCGGTGTACGAGTCCAACGAAGACACGGTCAAGGGCGGTTACGTCCTCTTCGAGGCGACCGGCGGGACCCCCGAGGTCATCCTCGTCGCGACCGGTTCCGAGGTGCACGTGGCCGTCGAGGCGCGCGAGCAGCTGGAGGCCGACGGCGTGCCCACGCGAGTGGTGTCCATGCCGTGCGTGGAGTGGTTCGAGGAGCAGGACCAGGCCTACAAGGACGCCGTCCTGCCGCCGTCCGTGAAGGCGCGTGTGTCGGTCGAGGCGGGTATCGGCCTCACCTGGCACAAGTACGTCGGGGACGCCGGCCGCATCGTTTCCCTGGAACACTTCGGTGCTTCCGCCGACGGCAAGGTGCTCTTCCAGGAGTTCGGCTTCACTGCCGAGAACGTGGCCGCCAAGGCCCGGGAATCCATCGCCGCCGCCCAGCGCTGACGCTATATACGACACGTAGGAGATGTAATTCCATGACAGACGCACTCAAGCGCCTCTCCGACGAAGGCGTCGCGATCTGGCTGGACGACCTGTCGCGCAAGCGGATCACGTCCGGCAACCTCGCCGAGCTGATCGACCAGCAGCACGTCGTGGGCGTCACCACCAACCCGACGATCTTCCAGAAGGCGATCTCTTCGGGCGACGGCTACCAGCAGCAGGTCTCGGACCTCGCCGCCCGCAAGGTCACCGTCGAAGAGGCCATTCGCATGATCACCACGGCGGACGTCCGCGACGCCGCCGACATCCTGCGCCCGGTGTTCGACGCGACCGGCGGCCAGGACGGCCGCGTGTCGATCGAGGTCGACCCGCGCCTGGCGCACAACACGACGGCGACGATCGCCGAGGCCAAGCAGCTGGCCTGGCTGGTCGACCGCCCCAACACCCTGATCAAGATCCCGGCCACCAAGGCGGGCCTGCCGGCGATCACCGAGGTCATCGGCCTCGGCATCAGCGTCAACGTCACGCTGATCTTCTCGCTGGAGCGCTACCGCGCGGTCATGGACGCCTACCTGGCCGGTCTGGAGAAGGCCAAGGAGCGCGGCCTCGACCTGTCGCTCATCCGTTCGGTGGCGTCGTTCTTCGTGTCCCGCGTGGACACCGAGATCGACAAGCGCCTGAACGATGTGGGCACCGACGAGGCCAAGGCGCTGCGCGGCAAGGCCGCCGTCGCCAACGCGCGCCTCGCCTACCAGGCGTACGAAGAGGTCTTCTCCACCGCTCGCTGGAGCGCGCTGGAGAGCGCGGGCGCCAACAAGCAGCGTCCGCTGTGGGCCTCCACCGGCGTCAAGGACCCGGCGTACAAGGACACCCTGTACGTCGACGACCTGGTCGCACCGAACACGGTGAACACCATGCCGGAGGCCACCCTCGTCGCGGTCGAGGACCACGGCGGCATCACCGGCGACACGATCACGGGCACGTACGAGCAGGCCCGCGCCGACCTCGACGCCGTCGAGAAGCTCGGGATCTCGTACGACGACGTGGTCCAGGTACTGGAGGACGAGGGCGTCGAGAAGTTCGCGGCGTCCTGGAACGACCTGCTCAAGTCGACCCAGGCGGAGCTGGAGCGCCTGGCCCCCTCGGAGGGCTGAACTCTGTCAAGCAGCAACCCGCTGCGTGACCCCGCAGACCGACGGCTCCCGCGCATCGCGGGGCCGTCCGGTCTGGTCATCTTCGGCGTCACGGGCGACCTCTCCCGTAAGAAGCTCATGCCCGCCGTCTACGACCTCGCCAACCGGGGTCTGCTGCCGCCGGGCTTCTCCCTGGTCGGCTTCGCCCGCCGTGAGTGGGCTCACGAGGACTTCGCCGCCGAGGTCCACGACGCCGTCAAGGACCACGCGCGCACGCCGTTCCGCGAGGAGGTCTGGCAGCAGCTCATCCAGGGGATGCGCTTCGTCCAGGGCACCTTCGACGACGACGACGCGTTCGAGCGCCTGCGCTCCACCATCGAGGAACTGGACAAGGCACAGGGCACGGGCGGCAACTTCGCCTTCTACCTGTCGGTCCCGCCGCGCTCCTTCCCGGTGGTCATCCAGCAGCTGAAGAAGCACGGGCTGGCCGACCAGTCCGGCGGCTCCTGGCGGCGCGCGGTCATCGAGAAGCCCTTCGGCCACGACCTGAAGTCGGCCGAGGAGCTCAACAAGGTCGTGCACGAGGTGTTCGAACCGGACCAGGTGTTCCGGATCGACCACTACCTCGGCAAGGAGACCGTCCAGAACATCCTGGCGCTGCGCTTCGCCAACACCATGTACGAGCCGATCTGGAACCGGTCCTTCGTGGACCACGTGCAGATCACCATGGCCGAGGACATCGGCATCGGCGGCCGCGCGGGCTACTACGACGGCATCGGCTCGGCCCGTGACGTCATCCAGAACCACCTGCTCCAGCTCATGGCCCTGACGGCCATGGAGGAGCCGGCCTCCTTCGACGCGGACGCACTCGCGGCGGAGAAGGAGAAGGTGCTCGGCGCGGTACGGCTGCCGAAGGACCTGGGCCGCTCGACCGTGCGCGGCCAGTACGCGGCCGGCTGGCAGGGCGGCGAGAAGGTCATCGGCTACCTCGAAGAGGACGGCATCAACACCAAGTCGAAGACCGACACCTACGCGGCCGTGAAGCTGGGCATCGACAACCGCCGCTGGGCGGGAGTCCCCTTCTACCTGCGCACCGGCAAGCGCCTCGGCCGCCGCGTCACCGAGATCGCGGTGGTCTTCCAGCGGGCCCCGCACTCCCCCTTCGACACGACGGCCACCGAGGAACTGGGCCAGAACGCGATCGTCATCCGCGTCCAGCCCGACGAGGGCGTCACCGTCCGCTTCGGCTCCAAGGTGCCGGGCACCTCGATGGAGATCCGGGACGTGTCGATGGACTTCGCCTACGGCGAGTCCTTCACCGAGTCCTCGCCGGAGGCGTACGAGCGCCTGATCCTGGACGTGCTGCTCGGCGACTCCAACCTCTTCCCGCGCACGGAGGAGGTCGAGCTGTCCTGGAAGATCCTCGACCCGATCGAGGAGTACTGGGACACGCACGGCAGGCCCGCCCAGTACAAGTCCGGCACCTGGGGCCCCGCCGAGGCCGACGAGATGCTGGCACGAGACGGACGGAGCTGGCGCCGCCCATGAAGATAGACCTCACGGACACCACGGCCGGCAAGGTCAACAAGGCGCTGGTGCAGGGCCGCCGGGCCATCGGCACGCCCGCCGTGGGCATGGTGCTGACCCTCGTCATCGTCACCGACGAGGAGAACGCGTACGACGCCCTGAAGGCCGCCGGCGACGCCTCGCACGAGCACCCCTCGCGCACGCTGGTCGTCATCAGGCGTGTCTCCCGCTCCCCCCGCGACCGTACGGCGTCCCGCCTGGACGCCGAGGTCCGGGTGGGCGCGGACGCGGGCTCCGGCGAGACGGTGATCCTGCGCCTGTACGGCGAGGTCGCCGACCACGCCGACTCGGTCGTGCTGCCGCTGCTGCTGCCGGACGCTCCGGTCGTCGTCTGGTGGCCGGTGAACGCCCCGCTCGACCCGGCGAAGGACCCGCTGGGCGCCCTCGCCCAGCGCCGGGTCACCGACACCTACTCCTCCGAGCAGCCGGTACGGGAGCTGTCCGCCCGCGCGGACGCCTACACCCCCGGCGACACGGACCTGTCCTGGACCCGGATCACGCCCTGGCGCTCGATGCTGGCGGCGGCCCTGGACCAGGTGGTCTGCGAGGTCAAGGCGGTCGAGGTGGAGGGCGAGGAGTTCAACCCGAGCTGCGAGCTGCTGGCGATGTGGCTCGCGGACCGGCTGGACGTCCCCGTCAAGCGCTCCCTCTCGGCCGGCCCCGGTCTGACCGCGGTCCGGCTCGACACCAGCGAGGGCGCGATCGCCCTCGACCGTGCGGACGGCTCCCTCGCCACCCTGTCCATCGACGGCCAGCCCGACCGTGCGGTGGCGCTGAAGCGGCGCGACACGGCCGAGCTGATCGCGGAGGAGCTGCGCCGGCTCGACCCGGACGACACCTACGCGTCGGCGCTGCGGTTCGGCGTGGAGCGCCTGAACGCGTCGGCGGCTCCGGCTCCGGCCGCTGCTGCTGCGGTGCCGGTACCGGCGACGCCGGCGGCCGCCCAGGCCGCTCCGGCCGCCCAGGGCTCCGAGCCGCCTGCCAAAGGAGAACCGGCCGTCGAAGCCGCTGCCGCGGAAGTTCCCACGCCCGAAGCGGCGGCGAAGGAACCGCTGAAGAAGAGGGCGAAGGCGACATGAGCACCCCCCAGCTGGTCGTGCACCGCGACAAGGAGCTGATGGCGCAGGCCGCCGCGGCCCGCCTGATCACGAAGATCGTGGACGCCCAGGCCTCCCGGGGCGAGGCGTCCGTGGTCCTCACCGGCGGCCGCAACGGCAACGGCCTGCTGGCGGCCCTGGCGGCGGCCCCGGCGCGGGACGCCATCGACTGGAGCCGGCTCGACCTGTGGTGGGGCGACGAACGCTTCCTCCCCGAGGGCGACCCGGAGCGCAATGTCACCCAGGCCCGTGACGCCCTGCTCGACCAGGTCCCGGTGGACCCGAAGCGCGTGCACGCCATGCCCGCGTCGGACGGCCCCTGGGGCACGGACGTGGACGCGGCGGCCGAGTCCTACGCGGCGGAGCTGGCCCGCGCGGCCGGCCCCGAGAACCACGGCTCGGTGCCCACCTTCGACGTCCTGATGCTGGGCGTCGGCCCGGACACCCACGTGGCCTCGCTCTTCCCGGAGCTGCCCGCGGTCCGGGAGACGGAACGCACGGTGGTCGGCGTCCACGGCGCCCCCAAGCCGCCGCCGACCCGTGTCTCCCTCACCCTCCCCGCCATCCGCTCGGCCCGCGAGGTCTGGCTGCTGGCGGCGGGCGAGGACAAGGCCGAGGCCGTCGCCATCGCCCTCTCGGGCGCAGGCGAGATCCAGGCCCCGGCCGCAGGCGCCCAGGGCCGCCAGCGCACCCTGTGGCTCCTGGACGCGACAGCGGCCTCCCAGCTGCCCCGGTCGCTGTATCCGCCGGCTTCGCCCTGAGAACCCCTTGCGGAAGAGCCCGTACGGTCCCTCGCGGACCGTACGGGCTCTTTCCGTTCCGGGACTTCGGACTAACGCCCGCGCAGCTCCCGGTACTTGGCCACCAGGGCCTTCGTCGACGCGTCCAGGCCGGGTACCTCGGTGCCCTCGGTCAGTGCGGGTTCGATGCGCTTGGCGAGGACCTTGCCCAGCTCCACGCCCCACTGGTCGAAGGAGTCGATGTTCCAGACGGCGCCCTGGGTGAACACCTTGTGTTCGTAGAGGGCGACGAGCTGGCCGAGGACGGACGGGGTGAGTTCCTTCGCGAGGATGGTCGTCGTCGGGTGGTTGCCCTTGAAGGTGCGGTGCGGGACCTGCTCCTCGGGGACGCCCTCCGCACGGACCTCGTCGGCGGTCTTGCCGAAGGCCAGCGCCTGGGTCTGCGCGAAGAAGTTCGCCATCAGCAGGTCGTGCTGTGCCTTGAGTTCACCGCTCAGCTCGGCGACCGGCTCGGCGAAGCCGATGAAGTCCGCCGGGATCAGCTTGGTGCCCTGGTGGATCAACTGGTAGTACGCGTGCTGGCCGTTGGTGCCGGGCGTGCCCCAGACCACCGGACCCGTCTGCCAGTCGGCCTCCTTGCCGTCACGCGCCACGTACTTGCCGTTGGACTCCATGTCCAGCTGCTGCAGGTAGGCGGTGAACTTGGAGAGGTAGTGCGAGTACGGCAGCACCGCGTGCGACTGGGCGTCGTGGAAGTTGCCGTACCAGATGCCCAGCAGGCCCAGCAGCAGAGGGACGTTGGACTCGGCGGGGGCGGTGCGGAAGTGCTCGTCGACCAGGTGGAAGCCGTCCAGCATCTCGTGGAAGCGGTCCGGGCCGATGGCGATCATCAGCGAGAGGCCGATGGCCGAGTCGTAGGAGTAGCGACCGCCGACCCAGTCCCAGAACTCGAACATGTTGGCCGTGTCGATGCCGAAGTCCGACACCTTCTCGGAGTTCGTGGAGAGGGCCACGAAGTGCTTGGCGACCGCTTCCGGGCCGGCCTTCAGCTCGGTGAGGAGCCAGTTGCGCGCGGAGGTCGCGTTGGTGATGGTCTCGATCGTGGTGAACGTCTTGGAGGCGATGATGAACAGCGTCTCCGCCGGGTCCAGGTCGCGGGTGGCCTCGTGCAGGTCGGCGCCGTCGACGTTGGAGACGAAGCGGACCGTGAGGTCGCGGTCGGTGAAGCTGCGCAGCACCTCGTAGGCCATCGCCGGGCCGAGGTCGGAGCCGCCGATGCCGACGTTGATCACGTTCCTGATGCGCTTGCCGGTGTGGCCGGTCCAGGCGCCGGAGCGGACCCGGTCGGCGAAGGAGCTCATCTTGTCCAGGACCGCGTGCACCTGCGGCACCACGTTCTCGCCGTCGACCTCGATCACCGCGTCGCGCGGGGCACGCAGGGCCGTGTGCAGCACCGCGCGGTTCTCGGTGACGTTGATCTTCTCGCCGCGGAACATGGCGTCCCGCAGGCCGAAGACGTCGGTGGCGGCGGCCAGCTCCCGCAGCAGCCGCAGCGTCTCGTCGTTGACCAGGTGCTTCGAGTAGTCGATGTGGAGGTCGCCGACCTGGAGGGTGTAGCCCGTGCCGCGTCCCGGGTCGGCGGCGAACAGGTCCCGCAGACGGGCGTCGGCGAGCTCCTCCCGGTGCTTGGCGAGCGCGGTCCACTCGGGCGTCTGGTTGAGCCTGGTACGGCCGTCTGCGTTCATTCCGACTTCAGCCTTCTTCCTTGCACCTGTCCTGTTGCGTCCCCGCCCCGCTGCCGGATCCAACCTAGTTGATCAGCGTGGCGCGCGGCTCGCGGTCGCACCGTCCCGCGGCGCAACAACAGGTACGTCCGGCTTGCGCACCGGTATCAACGAGGTGACGGCCAGGCCGAAGAGGACGGCGGCCAGCAGTGCGGGGCCGTTCAGTCCGTAGGCTCCCGCGACGGCTCCGCCGAGGAGGGCGCCGAGCGGCGCGCCGGACGTGGAGGAGGTGCGGAAGGCGGAGGCGATCCGGCCTGTCATCGACTCGGGTGCGCGTTGCTGCATCAGGGTGACCTGATTGACGTTCCACACCATGTTCATCGCGCCGAGCAGGAGCATGCCGGCGACGAGGGCGCCGAGGTGCCGGACGGTGCCGATGAGAAGCAGGGACGACGTCTGGACGGTCCCGGCGACCAGCAGGGCCCGCACCCGGCCGGTGCGGCGGGCGATGCGCTGGGCGAGGAAGCCGCCGGTGATGCTGCCCGCCGAATAGGCGGTCATGGCGGCCGCGTATCCCGCGGTACCGGCGTGCAGCCAGCGCGTCACGTGCAGTACCAGGGTGGCGATCAGGGCACCCATGCCGATGTTGCAGAGCAGGGTGGCGACGCAGACCGCCCGCAGGGCGCGGTCCTGCCACAGGGCGCGCAGGCCCTCGCCGATCTCCGTGCGCAGGGTGCTGCCGGCCGGGCGTGGCGCCCGCTCCGGCGGCTGTATCCGGAGGGAGGCGACCAGGGCGGCGGCCGCCAGGTAGGTGCTCGCGTCCGCCGCGAAGGGCATGAACGCGCCGGCCGCCAGGAGCAGCGGCACGAGCGGGGCCCCGAGCAGGCCGCCGGCGATCTGCTGGCCGGTCATCAGCCGGGCGTTGGCCCCGCCCAGGGTCTGCCGGTCCACCAGGGAGGGCAGCAGGGCCGTGGAGGCGTTGTCGAAGAGCGTCTGCAGGGTGGTGAGCGCGAAGGCGAGCAGAAGCAGCAGCGGGATCGAGGCGTGACCGAGTGCCACGGCGACCGCGAAGGCGGCGACGAGCAGCCCCCGTACCGTGTCCACGGCCCACATCGCGCGCCGCTGGTCCACCCGGTCCGCGACGGCACCGCCGAGCAGCCCGAACAGCAGCCACGGCAGATAGCCGCAGGCGGTCACCGAGGCGATGGCGAGCGGGTCGTCGGTCAGGCGCGCGGCCAGCAGGGGCAGCGCGGACGTCCGTAACGCGTCCCCGAACCGGGAGACCACGGCGGCCGTCCACAGCCGCCCGAATCCCCCGCGCCACGCGGGTGCCCCCTCGCCCGTCGTCATCCTCGCCCCCTCGCGGTTCGCCGATACACAAACCGTAGAGGGCAGCACTGACAACGGGCCGGGCCCCGGCCGCGGAGACAACTCCGGCCAGGCGCCCGCAGGCCCCCGGCCGGTCCCAACTCCTAGATCTCGCCCCGCAGTTTGGCGAGCGCCTCGGCGAGGATCGCCTCGCCGTCCGCGTCGCTGCGCCGCTCCCGTACGTACGCGAGGTGCGTCTTGTACGGCTCGGTGCGCGGCGGGTCCGGCGGGTTGTCCCGGTCCTGACCGGCCGGGAAGCCACAGCGCGGGCAGTCCCAGGTCTCGGGCACCTGCGCGTCGCTGGCGAAGCTCGGCTGCGTCTCATGCCCGTTGGAGCACCAGAAGGAGATGCGCAGACGGGGCGCGGACTCACCGCGCTCGGCCTCGCCCATCGGCCCCGCCCCGACCCGGCTACCTCGGATCGCGTTGCCACTTGCCACGGTCGTAACTCCCTGCGTGATGGTGCCGCGAAGCGAGTCGGCGTGTCGCTTCGTTGCGAGCGCCTCAGTCTACGTAAGGCCCAACGCGCGTCCAGTGGTGGGAGTTACCGCCCCCGCACCTAGACGCAAGCCCCATGATAGGCCGCGCTCAGGTGCGCGTACCGAACATGGGGCCTTACGTACAGATTGTGCGTGTGTGCGAGTCGCGGATCAGCTGTTCGTCTTCATCAGGAGGCCGAGGACCACGATGCACGCGAACCACAGCAGACCGATGATCAGGGTGATCCGGTCCAGGTTCCGCTCGGCGACCGAGGAGCCGCCGACGGAGGACTGCATGCCGCCACCGAACATGTCGGAGAGGCCGCCGCCCTTGCCCTTGTGCATCAGCACCAGCAGCATCAGCAGCAGGCTGAAGACGATCAGGGCGATCGAGAACCCCAAAACCACGGCTGGACCAACTCTCTCGGATTCGGATGAACGACGGGGACAAGGCGGCAAGCCGTCTTGTCCCCGCAAGGGTACGACGGATCGTCCCCGGGGCCTACTCGCTCGGCCTGATCACTGATCGCGGAAGCGCACGATCTTGACGAATTCGTCCGCGTCCAGCGAGGCACCGCCGACCAGGGCGCCGTCGATGTCGGCCTGCGCCATGATCTCGGCCACGTTGCCGGCCTTGACGGAGCCGCCGTACTGGATGCGGACCTGGTCGGCCAGCTCCTGGCTGTACAGCTCGGCGACCTTGGCGCGGATCGCGGCGCAGACCTCCTGGGCGTCCGGAGCGCCGCAGACCTTGCCGGTGCCGATGGCCCACACGGGCTCGTAGGCGATCACGACCGACTCGGCCTGCTCGGCCGGGATGTCCTTGAGACCGCCCTCGACCTGGGCGAGGGTGTGGGCGACGTGGTTGCCCGCCTCGCGGACCTCCAGCTCCTCGCCGACGCACAGGATCGGGGTCAGACCGTGCTTGTAGGCGGCCTTGACCTTGGCGTTCACGATCTCGTCGGTCTCGGCGTGGTACTGGCGGCGCTCGGAGTGGCCGATGACCACGTACGTGCACTTCAGCTTGGCCAGCATGGGGCCGGAGATCTCGCCGGTGTAGGCGCCGGAGTCGTGTGCCGAGAGGTCCTGGGCGCCGTACTTGATCTTGAGCTTGTCGCCGTCGACCAGGGTCTGCACGGAACGCAGGTCGGTGAAGGGCGGCAGGACGGCGACCTCGACGGCCTCGTAGTCCTTGTCGGCCAGGGCGAAGGCGAGCTTCTGGACGTGCGCGATGGCCTCGAGGTGGTTGAGGTTCATCTTCCAGTTGCCCGCCATGATCGGCGTGCGAGTGGTCATACGGGGTCAGTCCTCCAGTGCGGCGAGGCCGGGGAGCGTCTTGCCCTCGAGGTATTCGAGGGAGGCGCCGCCACCGGTCGAGATGTGTCCGAACGCGTTCTCGTCGAAGCCGAGGATGCGCACGGCGGCTGCGGAGTCACCGCCGCCGACGACGGTGAAGCCCTTGGACTCGACGAGGGCCTGGGCGACCGCCCGGGTGCCCGCGGCGTAGTCGGGGTGCTCGAAGACGCCCATGGGGCCGTTCCAGAAGACGGTGGCGGCGTCGGCGAGCTTCGAGGCGTACAGCTTGCCGGTCTCCGGGCCGATGTCCAGGCCCATCTGACCGGCGGGCATGGCGTCCGCGGCGACCGTGCTGGGGTTGGCCGGAGCCTTGCCCGACAGGTCCGGGAACTCGGGGGCGACCAGGGTGTCGACGGGCAGGACGATCTCCACGCCGGTCTTCTCGGCGCGCTCCAGGTACTCGGTGACGGTGGCGAGCTGGTCCTCCTGGAGGAGGGAGCTGCCGACCTCGTACCCCTTGGCCTTGAGGAAGGTGTAGACCATGCCTCCGCCGACGAGGATGCGGTCGGCCTTGCCGAGCAGTTCGTCGATGACGGCGAGCTTGTCGGAGACCTTGGCGCCGCCGAGCACCACCACGTAGGGGCGCTTGACGTCCTCGGTGAGCTTCTTCAGGACGCCGACCTCGGTGGCGATCAGGTAGCCGGCGTAGTGCGGCAGCCGGGCCGGGAGGTCGTAGACGGAGGCGTGCTTGCGGTGCACCGCGCCGAAGCCGTCGCCGACGTAGGCGTCGGCGAGGGCCGCCAGCTGGTCGGCGAACTCGCCGCGCTCGGTGTCGTCCTTGGACGTCTCGCCGGCGTTGAAGCGCAGGTTCTCGATGACGGCGACCTGGCCGGGCTGCAGGCCGTTCACCGCGTCGTGGGCGGCGGGGCCGACGGTGTCCTGGGCGAACGCGATCGGGGCGCCGAGCAGTTCACCGAGCCGCTCGGCGGCCTGGAGCAGGGAGAACTTCGGGTCCGGGGCACCCTTGGGGCGGCCCAGGTGCGAGGCGACGACCACCTTGGCGCCCGCGTCGGCCAGGGCCTTGACGGTGGGCAGGACGGCACGGATGCGGCCGTCGTCGGTGATGAGACCGTCGGCCATCGGCACGTTGAGGTCGGCGCGGACGAAGACCCGCTTGCCGTCGACCCCTTCGGCGAGGAGTTCGTCGATCGTCTTCATGGTTGGGGACTCCTACAGGAGGGCTCTTGATCGTACGAGGACTGATCGAACCGTATGTCGTCGGGTCGATCCTTACGTGCGTCAGGGCCCGGGCGGCGCGACCGTGCGCTGCCCGAGCCCTGCTACCGCATCGAGGTGCCTGTTCGGCCGATCAGAGCTGGTTGCCGACGAAGACCGTGAGGTCGACGAGGCGGTTGGAGTAGCCCCACTCGTTGTCGTACCAGCCGAGGATCTTCACCGTGTTGCCCTCCTGGACCATGGTCAGGGAGGAGTCGAAGGTGCAGGAGGCCGGGTCGCCGACGATGTCCGAGGAGACGATCTCGTCCTCGGTGTACGCCAGGTAGCCCTTCAGGTCGCCGTCGTCGGCGGCCTTCTTGAACGCGGCGTTGACCTCGTCCTTGGTGACCTCGCGCTGCAGCGTCACGACCAGGTCGGTGGCGGAGCCGGTGGGGACCGGGACGCGCATGGCGATGCCGTCCAGCTTGCCCTTGAGCTGCGGGAGGACCAGCGCGGTGGCCTTGGCGGCACCGGTGGTGGTCGGGATGATGTTCTCCGCGGCGGCACGCGCGCGACGCAGGTCCTTGTGCGGGAAGTCCAGGATGCGCTGGTCGTTGGTGTACGCGTGCACCGTCGTCATCAGGCCCTTGACGATGCCGAAGTTCTCGTCGAGGACCTTCGCCATCGGCGCCACACAGTTGGTGGTGCAGGAGGCGTTGGAGATGACGTGGTGGTTCGCCGGGTCGTACTTGTCCTGGTTGACGCCCATCACGATGGTGATGTCCTCGTTCTTGGCCGGAGCCGAGATGAGGACCTTCTTGGCGCCGCCGGCGATGTGCTTGGCGGCGTCTTCCTTGTTGGTGAAGATGCCGGTCGACTCGATGACGATGTCGACGCCCAGGTCGCCCCACGGGATGTCGGCGGGGTTGCGCTCGGACAGCACCTTGATGGTGTGACCGTCGACGGTGATCGTGTCGGCGGTGTGCGACACCTCGGCCTTGAGGCGACCGAGGATCGTGTCGTACTTCAGCAGGTGTGCGGTGGTCGCGGTGTCACCCAGGTCGTTGACAGCCACGATCTCGATGTCAGCGCCCTGCTCCAGCAGCGCGCGGAAGTAGTTGCGACCGATACGACCGAAGCCGTTGATGCCTACGCGGATCGTCACGAACCGATCTCCTCGTTGGTACGCCGGCCATGCGGTGCCGGCGAGCTGTATTTGGGATGTCCCCGACCACCCATGACCCTACCTCCCTGAGGCTCCCGCGGTGACATCCAGATGCCCCATACACGGCGAGGCGGTCCGTACCCGCCAGTAGAGGTACGGACCACCTCGGATCGATGGTCGAATCACACCCGTTTGTCACGGAATGCCGACCAGTTTTTACCGCCCTTTCACTCGTTCGTGAGCGGGTCGGCTCACATGTCGAGTGCCGTCGGCGTCAGTTGTCGAGTGCTGTCAACGCCTTCTTCACCAGAGCGGCACGATCGGCCGCGGAACTGACCTGTTCCAGGCCGAAACCGAGCAGCACGGTGCGGTCGGTGGTGATCGCTCCGTACGTCTTGAACAGGGCTCCGGTGCGCGCCCAGTCCTTGAGGACGGCCGGGCTGCCCGCGGGCGGTCCGGTCACGCTCCAGGGACCGAGGGAGGTCTCGAAGCCCTCGGTCTCGGTGGCCGTGCCGCCCACCACGAGCGAGGCGTCGTCGACGAGGACGCCGTGCCCGCCGGTGCTCGGGTCGGTGATGTAGCCGATGGAGACCTCGACGGACTTCCCCGCGTAGGCGCTCAGGTCGAAGCTCACCGGCTGCCAGCCCGCCGAGCTGCCGGTGAAGCTGTTCCACGAGCCACTGGTGCCGCTCGCGGTGCACTGGTTGTTCCCGATGGTCAGGTAGTGCTTGAGCCACGGGTGCTCGGCGATCAGGAAGCCGGCCCCGCACTCGCTCGGCACGGTGCTGCTGGTGGCGCCGCCCTTCTCGGGGAGGGTCGTCCAGTCGTCGGCGCCGACGACGTGCGCCTCCACCACCGCGTGGTCGTAGCCGGGTTCGGTGTCCCACAGCAGCTTGGCGCTGAGGGCCGGCTGCTGGGACGCGGTGACACCGGTGAGGTCGATGGTGCGGGTGAGGCGCTTGTAGGCGTCGTCGGTGTGGACGGCCGCGGCCATGTACGACCCCGAGTACGGCCCGTACGGGTTGACGGTCCCGGCGAACTGGCCCGCGCCCGCGCTGGCGAACTGGGGGTAGGTGCCGGGCGACAGCTCGTCGGAGGTGACGGCGTAGGTCCCGGCCTTGTCGAGCGGGTTGGCGGACGTGCCGCCGAGGGCCCCGCTGAAGCCGTCCAGCGTGCCGGAGCCGGTGAAGCCGGTGGCTCCGGGTGTCGACGTACGGGAGTAGGCGCCCAGGTAGTACTGGCTGAAGTCGTTCGACGGGGTGCCGTCGCCGAGGTTCACGGTGCCGCCGGCCAGCTCGCCCGCCTCGATCAGCTTGCCGCCCTCGTTGAGGTAGGCGCGCAGCTGGAGCTGGGTGTCGTTGCCGGGTCCTGCGGTGCCCGAGTAGTGGACGACGGTCTTGAAGTGCTTGAGCACGCCGAGCGCGTCGGGCGCGCCCTGGGTGGCGACGTCCCAGACGACCGCCTTGTGCCCGGCCGCCTTCAGCGCGTCGACGTAGGTCTGCGCCTGGGTGGCCTTGGCGCCTTCCTCGGCGACCACCAGGGTGTCCGCCTTGGGCCGCTCGGCGACGGTGTACGTGAAGTGCGAGCTGGAGACCTTCTTGCCGCTCTTCGTCTCACCGGTGAACCACACCTCGACCTTGTCGCCCGGGTCGCCGTCCTTCACCTTGGCCCGGTACTCGTCGAAGTAGAGGTTGTCGTCACCGCCGTACGTCTCGCCGCCCTTCCATGCCTTGAGCGCCCTGTCCAGCGTGCGGCCGCCGTTGACGCGGTACTTGAGCTCCTTGTCGCGGATCGCCTTGCGGACGACGACGGAGACCTCCTGGTCGGCGCCGCGCGAGTACGACGTGGAGAACGTCGCCGGGGTGAAGTCGGCGGCGCTCAGGCCGACCGAGGAGACCGGCTGGTCGGGGTGGGCGGCGGTCTCGGCGACGGAGAGCGCGAAGGGGATGTTCTTCTCGAACTCGTCCTGGATCAGCTTCTCGTCGTCCGGGAAGTTGAAGACCGACTGGCAGTCGGCGGCGTTCCAGGCGTCGTTCGGGTCGATGTTCGAGGCCGTCTGGCAGGTCGACATCTCGGGGGTGAACATCGCCATGCCGTTGACGTTCGACGCGTGGCCGTCCGCCTCGCCGTTGGTCGTGTACAGCTCCGAGGAGACCTGCGAGTGGTAGCCGGGGATCGCCGGGTTGTCCGGGGTGCCGGCGAGCGCCTTGTAGAGGACGTCGTCCGGGGTCGGGGTGGCCACCTGCCAGCCGACCCCGTAGAGGAGGAGTTCGGCGGCGGAGTGGTAGTTGATGCCGTACGTGAACCCGATCCGCTTCTCGAAGTCGTCCAGCGCCCTGGTCTCGGGCTCGGACTCGGGGCTCGCGCCGCGGTAGGTCTCGCTGGTGGGGTTGGGGGACGAACCCTCGTCGTCGTAGCCCCACTTGTAGCCGAAGTTGCGGTTGAGGTCGACGCCGTCACCCGTGCTGATGACACCGTCGCCGTTGACGTCCCGCAGGTTCTTGCGCCACAGGCGGGTGTCGGAGTTCTGGAAGGTGTAGTCGTAGCCGTCCGGGTTGGCGGACAGCACGAACCACAGCTCGGTGGAGTCGACGATCTTCTTGATGCGCTTGTCGGTGCTGTAGTTGTCCAGGTAGTAGTGCATCAGCCGGCGGGTCATCTCCGGCGTGATCCACTCGCGTGCGTGCTGGTTGGACAGGTACAGCACGGAGGGCTTCGAGCCGTCCTTCGACTTCTTCGCGCCCTTGGTCAGTTTGAGCGCGAGGATGTCCTGCCCGTCGACCGTCTTGCCGATGGACTCCACCTTGGTCAGGCCGGGGTTGGCCTGCGCGGTCGCGAGGATCTCCGCCTCGAGCCCGCCGCTGCCGCTGTACGGGCGGAACACACCCTGCGAGGCGTCCTCGACCCGCGCCTCGGCCTTGGCCGACACCGTGTGCTCGGTGAGGTCGACGCCCTGCTTCTCCAGCTTCTTCGCCTGCTGGTCGGTGAGGTACAGCTCGACTTCGGTCTTGCCTGATCCGGTGACCTGGTCGCCGAGTTCATGGCCGTCCTGCCCGGCTTGGAGCAGGAGGGGAATCTGTTTCTTGGTGACGTCGGCGTGGAAGACCTTGACCTGGTCGGGGTCGGGTTTCGGGGAACTCCCGGTCTGCGCCTGCGCCATGGGTGCGAGTGCGGCTCCGCCGAGCAGGAGCGCGCCGACAGCGAGGATCGATCTCGCTCTGTGTCTCATGTACCCCCCTAGCAGTGGTCCGCCACAGTGGCGAACTCATGCCAGGCTCATGACACTTCATGATCCAGTCAAGGGCGACTCACGGACAGTTCACGGTGGCTTAAAAGAGACGCAAACGCCGGTGCCGACGACCGTCGCGGCCGTCGGCACCGGCGAGTTGACGGTGCCTCAGCCTGCGAGGTTGTCGGCCAGCTCCTCGGAGAGGTTGGCCTCGGTGCCCGGGATGCCCAGATCGGACGCACGCTTGTCGGCCATCGCGAGCAGACGGCGGATCCGGCCGGCGACGGCGTCCTTGGTGAGCGGCGGGTCGGCGAGCGCACCCAGCTCCTCCAGGGAGGCCTGCTTGTGCTCCATCCGCAGCCGGCCGGCCGCCGCGAGGTGCTCGGGAACCTCGTCGGCGAGGATCTCCAGGGCCCGCTGGACCCTGGCCCCGGCGGCCACGGCCGCGCGGGCGGAGCGGCGCAGGTTGGCGTCGTCGAAGTTGGCCAGGCGGTTCGCGGTGGCGCGGACCTCGCGGCGCATCCGGCGCTCCTCCCAGGCCAGCACCGACTCGTGCGCGCCGAGGCGGGTCAGCAGCGCGCCGATCGCGTCACCGTCACGGACGACCACGCGGTCCACCCCGCGCACCTCACGGGCCTTCGCGGCGATGGACAGCCGACGGGCCGCCCCGACCAGCGCGAGCGCGGCCTCCGGGCCCGGGCAGGTCACCTCCAGGGAGGAGGAGCGGCCGGGCTCGGTCAGCGAGCCGTGCGCCAGGAAGGCGCCGCGCCAGGCCGCCTCGGCGTCGCAGGTGGCCCCGGAGACGACCTGCGGGGGCAGACCCCTGATCGGCCGGCCCCGGCCGTCCACCAGGCCGGTCTGGCGGGCCAGCTGGTCACCGCCCGCCACCACGCGCACCACGTACCGGGAGCCGCGGCGCAGCCCGCCGGGTGCCATCACGATCAGCTCGGAGCTGTGGCCGAAGATCTCCAGGATGTCCCGCTTGAGGCGCCGGGCCGCCATCGCGGTGTCCAGCTCCGCCTCGATCACGATGCGCCCGCTCACGAGGTGGAGGCCGCCCGCGAACCGCAGAATGGCGGAGACCTCCGCCTTCCGGCAGCAGGTCCGGGTGACGGGTAGCCGGGAGATCTCGTCCTTCACCGCTGCCGTCATCGCCATGGGCCGATCCTTCCATGCATCCGAAAAATACGGTCGTACGCGGCGGCCAACAGCTCCGGGTCGTGCCGGGGTGAACCGTCGGTCCGGGCCACGGGGCTCAGCTCGACCGCGGCTCCCAGCCGCTTGGCGGCCTCGGTGAGCGAGTCGCGGTCGGGCACGGCGGCCTCGTCGGCCAGCACCACGTCCAGGGCGAGTTTAGGGGCGTGTCGCCCCAAAACCTCCAAATGACGCTGCGGGGAGAAGCCCTCGGTTTCTCCCGGCTGCGGTGCCAGGTTCAGGGACAGGACCTTTCGGGCCTTGGTCTCGGTGAGCGCGTCGAGCAGATCGGGGACGAGCAGGTGCGGGATCACCGACGAGAACCAGGATCCCGGGCCGAGCACCACCCAGTCCGCGTCCAGCACGGCCTCGACCGCCTCCGGCACCGCCGGCGGGTCGTGCGGCACCAGGTGCACGGACTGCACCTCACCGGGTGTGAGCGCCACGGTGGCCTGCCCCCGGACGATGTCCACCTCCTCGGGCCGCTCCGGGTCGTGCCCCTTGACCAGGGCCTGCAGCTCCAGCGGCACGGCGGACATCGGCAGCACACGCCCGTGCGCGCCGAGCAGCTTGCCGACCAGGTCCAGGGCCTGGACGTGGTCACCGAGCTGTTCCCACAGGGCGACGATCAGCAGGTTGCCGACCGCGTGCTCGTGCAGGTCGCCCTTGGACTGGAAGCGGTGCTGGATGACCCGGGCCCAGGTCTGGCCCCAGTCGTCGTCACCGCACAGGGCGGCGAGGGCCTTGCGCAGATCACCCGGGGGAAGGACGCCCAGCTCGTCACGGAGCCGCCCGCTCGATCCGCCGTCGTCGGCCACGGTGACGACGGCGGTGAGGTCGCCGGTGATCCGGCGCAGGGCGGCGAGCGAGGCGGACAGTCCCATGCCGCCGCCCAGGGCGACCACCTTGGGCTGGGCACCGCGTCGGCGCGGCCGGGCGCCGCGGGCCTCGACGGGACGGCCCGTGCGGGACTCGGGCGCCATCCGGCGCAGCCTGCTCAGCCGTGGAGTGCGCTCGGTCACTCGCGCCCCATGTCCCGGTGCACGACTACGGTCTCCACTCCCTCGGCGGCCAGGCGGGCGGCGAGCTTCTCGGACACGGCGACCGAGCGGTGCTTGCCGCCCGTGCAGCCGATGGCGATCGTCACATAGCGCTTGCCCTCCCGCCGGTACCCGGTCGCGATCAGCCGCAGCAGCTCGGCGTACCGGTCGAGGAACTCCTTGGCGCCCGGCTGGTTGAAGACGTACGCCGACACCTCCTCGTTGAGGCCGGTGTACGGGCGCAGCTCCGGCACCCAGTGCGGGTTGGGCAGGAACCGCATGTCGGCGACCAGGTCGGCGTCGACCGGCAGGCCGTACTTGAAGCCGAACGACATCACCGTCGCCCGCAGCTCGGGCTCCTCGTCGCCGGCGAACTGGGCGTCCATCTTGGCGCGCAGCTCGTGCACGTTGAGGCTGGAGGTGTCGATCACCAGGTCGGCGTCGCCGCGCAGCTCGCGCAGCAGCTCCCGCTCGGCCGCGATGCCGTCGACGATCCGGCCGTCGCCCTGCAGCGGGTGCGGGCGGCGCACCGACTCGAAGCGGCGGACCAGGGCGTCGTCGGAGGACTCCAGGAAGACGATCCGGCGCGTGACGCCCCGGCTGTCGAGGTCGGCCAGAGACTCACGCAGGTTGTCGAAGAAGCGCCGGCCGCGCACGTCGACCACGACCGCGATCCGCGCCACGTTGCCCTGGGAGCGGGCGCCCAGCTCGACCATGGTGGGGATGAGGGCCGGCGGGAGGTTGTCCACGACGAACCAGCCGAGGTCCTCCAGGCACTTCGCCGCCGTCGAACGGCCGGCTCCCGACATGCCGGAGATGATCACCAGCTCGGGGATGGCGGCCTCGGGCACCCCGGCCGGAGTGGCGTCCGTACTCACTTCTGCTCCGTTTTCCTGAACCGCATCCGCTTCCGCTTCCTGCGGCTGATCCTGGCGCGCCTCGTTGTGCGTCTGCTGGGGCTCGCCCTGCGTTTCGCTGAACGCCGGATCTCGCTGTGCTGTGGGTTGTGCGTCGCGCTCGGTCATCTCTCCTGGCCCCGTCGATCGTCCGGGGCGCCCGCGGGTACGGGCTCCCCCGAGGCGTCCGCCGTCGTCTCGGACGCCTCGTCTTCCCTGTCATCCATGATCTCTCCGGTCGCCGTGTTCACGGCGGGTGCGGCCGGGGCCGCCTGGGCGAGGGCCACGGCGATGGTCTCGGCCGTCTTGCGGCCTATCCCGGGCACTTCCTGGATCTGCTCGATTGTGGCGGACCGCAGCTTCTTCACCGAGCCGAAATGCTTGATCAACGCCTGTTTGCGGGTTTCGCCGAGGCCCGGTACGTCGTCCAGGGGGCTGGAGCGGAAGCGCTTGGCCCGCTTGGTGCGCTGGTAGGTGATGGCGAAGCGGTGCGCCTCGTCACGGACGCGCTGGAGGAGGTAGAGCCCCTCGCTGCTGCGGGGCAGGACCACGGGGTCGTCGTCCTCGGGCAGCCAGACCTCTTCGAGGCGCTTGGCGAGGCCGCAGACGACGATGTCGTCGATACCGAGCTCGTCGAGCGCCCGCTTGGCCGCGGCGACCTGCGGCTGACCACCGTCGACGACCACGAGCTGGGGCGGGTAGGCGAACTTCCTGGGGCGGCCGTCCTCGTCCTTGAAACCGTTGACCGGGCCGGAGTCGGAGTCGGAGTCGGAGTCGGGGGCAGTGTCGGCGCCGCCGTGGGTTTCGCTGTGGGTTTCGGAGGCCGTGGGGATGCCGGTGGCTGTGAGGACGCCGGAGGCCGTGGCCGGGCCGGAGGCCGTGGTGGTGCCGGAGGCCGTGAGGACGTCTTCGGCACTGTCCTCTGCCCACTCGCCGGTCCGCTCCTTCTCGGCGAGGTAGCGGCGGAAGCGGCGGGTGATCACCTCGTGCATGGAGCGCACGTCGTCCTGGCCGGCGAAGCCCTTGATCTGGAAGCGGCGGTACTCGCTCTTGCGCTGCAGGCCGTCCTCGAAGACGACCATGGAGGCCACCACGTCGTCGCCCTGGAGGTGCGAGATGTCGTAGCACTCGATGCGCAGCGGGGCGCTGTCCAGGTCCAGGGCGTCGGCGATCTCCTCCAGCGCGCGCGAGCGGGTGGTGAGGTCGGAGGCACGCTTGGTCTTGTGCAGGGCGAGCGACTGCTGGGCGTTGCGCTGCACGGTCTCCATCAGGGCCTTCTTGTCGCCGCGCTGCGGGATGCGCAGCGAGACGTTGGCCCCGCGGCGGCCGGTGAGCCACTCCTGGACCGGCTCGACCGGCTCGGGCAGAGCCGGGACCAGCACCTCCTTGGGGACGGCGTCCCCGGTCTCCTCGCCGTAGAGCTGCTGGAGTGCGTGCTCGACGAGAGCACCGGTGGTGACGTCCTCCACCTTGTCCGTCACCCAGCCTCGCTGGCCGCGCACGCGTCCGCCGCGCACGTGGAAGATCTGGACGGCCGCCTCCAGCTCGTCCTCCGCGACGGCGATGAGGTCGGCGTCCGTCGCGTCGGCGAGCACGACCGCGTTCTTCTCCATGGCCTTCTTCAGGGCCTCGATGTCGTCGCGCAGCCGGGCGGCCCGCTCGTACTCCATCTCCTCGGCGGCCTCCATCATCTGCTTCTCCAGACGGCGGAGGTAGGTGCCCGTGCGGCCCGCCATGAAGTCACAGAACTCCTCGGCCAGTTCGCCGTGGTCCTCCGGGGAGATCCGGCCGACGCAGGGGGCCGAGCACTTGCCGATGTAGCCGAGCAGACAGGGGCGGCCGGTGCGGGCGGCGTTCTTGAACACCCCGGCTGAGCAGGTACGCACCGGGAACACGCGCAGCAGCAGGTCGACGGTGTCCCGGATCGCCCACGCGTGGCCGTACGGCCCGAAGTAACGCACGCCCTTCTTCTTGTGACCGCGCATCACCTGGACCCGCGGGAACTCCTCGTTCATCGTCACCGCGAGGTACGGGTAGCTCTTGTCGTCGCGGTACTTCACGTTGAACCGGGGGTCGTACTCCTTGATCCAGGAGTACTCCAGCTGAAGCGCCTCGACCTCCGTGGACACCACGGTCCACTCCACGGACGTCGCGGTGGTGACCATCGTCCGGGTGCGGGGGTGCAGGCCCGCCAGGTCCTGGAAGTAGTTCGCCAGGCGCTGGCGCAGGCTCTTCGCCTTTCCGACGTAGATCACCCGGCGGTGCTCGTCGCGGAACCTGTACACCCCGGGAGAGTCCGGGATCTGTCCCGGCTTGGGGCGGTAGCTGGAGGGGTCGGCCATGTCTCACACCCTACTGGCGAGCACCGACACCGCGACGGGCCTGTGGACAACCGTCCACGGGACCGGCGGGCCGGCGGACACCCGGGAGGCGGAGCCGACGGGCACCTCCGGGAGGCGAAGCCGACGGGACAGCGGGGGCCGCAGGCCCAAGGACGGCGGCGGGGCGGCGGGCCGGTGGCAGCTGCCTGCCGGCGGCAGCGCGGGGCCGGCGGAGGCAGGGCGATCCGCCGTCGGAGCGAGGTCTCCGCGCCTCCTGGCAAGCGCCCAGCCCCCCGTGGTTTACCGCCCTCCGCCCAGCGTCCACCTGGAAAGCGGATCGCGAAATCGGACACCTCGGCGCCCTTGCGAGCCGCTCCGGCATGCCGCACTCGCGGGCCCGGTCCGCGACCGGCGCGGAGCCGCTGGGCCGGTCGTGACGGATCTTGCGCGGCTTCCTCCCCAAATCGGCACCTCCCCCACGAACGATCTCCGGCCTCCTGGCCGACGGCGGCACCGCCGCACCCGCACGATCCCGCCGGTCACGGGGTCGCGCCTCGGCCAGGTGAGCTCTCTCGACCGGCCGAAGGTGTTGTCGGGGATTGGTCAACACGCTTCAATGCGGGGGAACTCGGGGCCGTGAGCGACGGCCTGCGGACGCGGCGTGCCCAGGTGCGGCCGCCCCGGCGCCGACGGGGTGGCCCCGAACCACGTCAACGGCCTGACCAGCCGTTGCACCCCCCAACAGAGAGGCCCCCTGCATGCGGCACGGCACACAGCACGCGGACGTCGCCACCGCGGAACTGGACTCGGCCCTGCGCGGCGGCCCCTTCCACGTGGCCCTGCGCGCCGCGATCGCCGCCCGTGGACTGCCGCTCCAGCGCGTGCAGCACCATCTGTCGCGCTACGGCGTAAAAGTGGGCGTCACCAGCCTTAGCTACTGGCAACAGGGCGCCCGCCGCCCCCAGCGCCCGGAGTCGCTGCGGGCCGTCCGCGCGCTGGAGGAGATCCTCCAGCTCCCGGACGAGTCCCTGATCCGGCTGCTCGCCGAGACCGACCAGGATCCGGCCGTGCGCCGCCCCGCCGCCCGTTCGTACCGCTCACTGATCGAGGCCTGTGACGTCCTGGACCGGCTGCAGGCCGAGCTCGACTGGTCCCTCGACGGCGGCCTGCACACCCTGGGACACCACGAGCGGGTGCGGATCGGCGCCCACCGTGAACTGGCCGCCCGAGAATCCCAGCACATCGTGCGCGCCCACCGGGACGGCATCGACCGCTTCGTGGCCGTCCACCAAGGCGACCCCGGCTGCGCCCCGCAGCACATGACCGTGCACGCACTGGAGAACTGCCGCGCGGGACGTGTCCGTTCGGACCAGGAGACCGGCCTCCTGGTCGCCGAACTCCTCTTCGGCACCCGGCTGCGCTCCGGCGACACCTTTCTCTTCCGCTACGCCGTCGAGGACGGCACGGCCGGTGCCTCACGCGAGTACGTCCGCAGTTTCGGCTTTCCCGGCGGCCAGTACACCCTTCAGGTGCGCTTCGCCGCCGACGCACTGCCGACACGCTGCCACCGGTTCGCCCAGCACTCGGCGGCGGCCCCGCGCAGCGGCCGGCAGACCCTGCCGCTGAGCGGGCTGCACCGCTCCGTCCACCTGGTCGAGCCCCGGGTACGGCCGGGCCTCCTGGGGATCGGCTGGGACTGGGAATGAACCGGCGCTGAGGCCCGCCCCTCGGATCAGGCGCCGGGGCCCGCCACGATCCGACCGTCCGCGGACTTCACCGGCAGTTCGTTCAACGGCTCGGTGGCCGGCGACCGCACCACCTTCCCGGTCAGGGCGTCGAACTCGCTGCCGTGGCAGGGGCAGACCAGCGTCGTGCCCTGGAGCTTGTTGATCGGGCACCCCGCGTGCGTGCAGATCGTGCTGTACGCCTTCAGCCCGCCGTCGGCGGACCGGCTGACGACCACGTTGTGCTCCCGGTAGAGCCGGGCGCCGCCCTTGGCGACCTCGCTCTCGGCTCCGAGGTCGACCGGCGCGGTCGGTGTGGCCTCGGCCGAAGCCGCACCGCCGGGTGCCTGGCAGGCGGCTGTCCCCAGCCCGGCGACCGATGTGACGGCCACTCCGCGCAGGACGGTACGGCGACTCGCGGAGGGATGGGCGGTCACAAGGGACTCCTGGTGGATCGGGACGGTGCGGGACGACACTACCTGGGCGGATCGTCCCGCTTCGGGGTGGGGGGTGCGGTGCCGGGCGTGGGGGTCGACGGCTCGCCGAATAGGACGTAAACGCTTACGCAAGCGTTTACGCGGCCATGCCGCATGGGGTAGCTTCCCGGCCGAAGGCCCCACGGCAGCCCGAGCGGAACCCGGCAGCCCGAGCGGGAAAAGGAGCCCTTGCCCAGGGCGGGAAGCGAGGAGGGGAGCCCTCATGCCCACCATGGCCGACGTCGCCCGGAGCGCCGGCGTCTCGGTGGCGACCGTCTCCCATGTGCTGAACGAGACCCGCCCGGTGCTGCCCCACACCCGTCAGGCCGTACTCGACGCCATCGAGGAGCTGGGCTACACGCCCAACACCCTCGCCCGCTCTCTGGTGACCAGCCGCACCCGCTCCATCGGGCTCGCGGTGTCGGCGATCAGCAACCCCTACTTCACGGAGATCCTCCAGGGCGTCGAGGCGGCTGTCCTGGAGCACGGCTACAGCCTGCTCATCGCCGACCCGCACGACGACCCCGAGCACGAACGCAAGGTCGTCCAGCTCCTCCACGAGCGCCGCGTCGACGGCCTGATCGTCGCCCCTTCCACCGACCCGCGCGCACTCCTCGGCTACCTCGGCCGTCATGCCGTACCGACCGTCCTCCTCGACCGGGTCATCGACGGCCGCGCGGACACCGCCCCGCCCTTCGACCAGGTCTGCGCCGAGAACACCGAGCCGATGGCCCGGCTTGTCACCCACCTCGCCGGTCTCGGGCACCGCCGGATCGGCCTGGTCGCGGGGCTGCCCGGGCTGAGCACCACCGGCGAGCGGATCACCGGCTACCGGCAGGGGCTGGCCACGGCCGGGCTGCCACTCGACGACACCCTGATCGTCCCCGGCGACTCCGCATCCGCAGGCGCCGAGCAGGCCACCGCCGCACTGCTGTCGCACGCCGCCCCGCCCACGGCACTCGTCACCGCCAACAACGCGATGACCATCGGCGCCCTGCGCGCCCTGCGCACGCGGGGCCTCTCCGTACCGGACGACATCGCCCTGTGCTGCTTCGACGACTTCGCCTGGGCCGATCTCTTCTCACCCCGGCTCACCGCCATCGCCCAGCCCAGCAGGGAACTCGGCGCCGAGGCGGTCCGCGTGCTCCTCGAACGGCTGGCCTCACTCGGCCGGCCCGCCCGGACCGTACGGCTCCCGTGCACCTTCGTGCACCGGACGTCATGCGGCTGCCGGGAGGAGGACGGCGAGACGCCGGCAGCCACGCGGGCCCCGCGGTCCGAGCCGCCCAGGTACTCCGAGAACCCCGTGCACCCCGAGAAAGGATCCCTCTCGTGATCGTCGTCGCCGGTGAAGCACTGATCGATCTGGTACCGCAGGGCACGGGCGCCCTCGCGGCCCTGCAGCCGGCGCTCGGCGGCGGCCCGTACAACACGGCCGTGGCCCTCGGCCGCCTCGGCTCCCTCACCGCGTTCTGCTCCCGCGCCTCCCACGACGCCTTCGGCGAGGCCCTGCTGGACGGGCTGCGGCAGGCGGGTGTGGACGTCTCCCTCGTGGAGCGCGGACCGGAACCGACCACCCTCGCGGCCGCGACGATCGACCCGCAGGGCTCCGCCTCTTACTCCTTCTACGTCGAGGGCACCGCCGACCGCCTGTTCACCGCCCCCGCCGGTCTCCCCGCCACGACCCGCGCCGTGTCCTTCGGTACGCTCTCGCTCGTCCTGGAACCGGGGGCGAGCGCCTACGAGGAGCTGATGCGCGACGCGGCCGGGCAGGGCCTGTTCACCGCACTCGACCCGAACATCCGGGCGGGTCTGATCACGGATCCGGACGCCTACCGGGCGCGTTTCAAGAGCTGGCTGCCCTCGGTGACTCTCCTCAAGCTCTCGGAGGAGGACGCGCTGTGGCTGGGCGGCACCCCGCACGAATGGCTGTCGGCGGGCCCCTCGGCCGTGGTGATCACCCATGGCGGTGACGGTCTCAGCGCCTTCACCCGCGACGGCACCGTGTACGCCGTCCCCGGCGAGGAGGTCGCCGTCGTGGACACGATCGGCGCCGGTGACACGGTGAACGCGGCTCTGCTGCACAGTCTGGCCGCTCAGGACGCGCTGTCCGCGGAGGCGCTCCTGGGGCTCGGCCCCGACGGCTGGACGAGGCTGCTGCGATTCGCGGCGCGGGCAGCCGCGATCACCTGCTCCCGGGCGGGTGCGGAACCGCCGTACGCCTACGAACTCGGGGACCTGTAGGGGACGTTCGACTTCTCGAACCGATTCGACGGATCCACCGGTTCCGCTGAGCTCGCTGTTGAGGAGTCAAGGTTCGTCGTGGCCGCGGGGATCGGGCGGCTGAATGTGGAACGAGCGGGGGGGCGCCGGGGGGGTCCCCGGGGGGGCGCGCCGTCTGGCTGTGTCCGGGGGGGCGGGGCCGGGGGGCCGGCCCCGGGGGGGCGCGGCGGGGTTTT